>CATKDV010000114.1:0-15358 GCA_949746985.1 uncultured Eubacteriales bacterium
GTCGAAGAAGTAGTCCGCAAATCGCAGAAACCCGTCCACATTGACCTGCATATCCGCATGGATGGTCACGTCGGCAAGCTCGGTTTTGAACCGGCGCAGTTGGGATTGCAGATGCTCAATTGCGCCCTGAGCCTCGTCCAGATGGCTGTGCTTCGCCAGATCCGTAATCAGACCGCCGCCAAACAAGTCCCAGGTACCCCAGCCCTCCGCGCTGTCCAGGCTGGAGAGTACCTGCTGTGTGGTGTCAAGCGCCGCATTGCCGGCCCAGATGGCCTCCTGCAGTTCCTTTCTTTGACTCTGGAGGAAAGCGCCGCGTTCCTCCAGCTTGAGGATCTCCTCTCCGTCGGTTCCCCCGGCGGCCTTCACCGCCGCCGCTCTCTCTTTTAATATCGCTTCGTATCGGCTTTCACACTCTCGCAGAGAGGCTGCTTCCGCTTCGCACCGGCGTAGGTCGCTTTCAATGCCGTCCAGTTCCCGGACAGCGGCATCATATTTGACTCTGGCGGCGTATGCCTCCCGGCGCTCCTTGTCCAGGCGCTCGTCCATCTTGCCGATCACATTGTAGAAGAAGGCGGCAAGGCTCCTGCCCTCCAGCCGGTCCACGTCCGCCTGCTCTTCCAACTTGATGGATTCCAGCTCACGGACCCGGGCCGAAAGTGCGGCCTGCTGGCTGCGAAGCTCCTGAAGCATGGCTTCCAGTTGTTTCCCACGGGCGATTTGCGCCTGAAGCTGCTGTAGCTGCTCATCGTAATAAGTCATGCGTTACTACCTCGCTTTCCTTCAAATCTGTTAAGCCATTCGTTGCTTTATTTGCGACAATACTGCATAAAAATCTTCTCGTTAAAGCCTTTTTGCTTGCTATGCTTTTCGGGAATGCGTTTGAATTCCTTAAATCCAATCTTCGTATAGCACTGAATAGCATTCTGATTGATGTCCGTAACATCAAGCACAAAGTCTTGATACCCTGTAAGCAACATACTTTCTTGAAGCATAGTCGTGGCAATTCCTTGTTTGCGGTATTTTTTTCGTACTGCCACAAATTCTATGTACCCAGTTGTGACGGGATACTCAAGTTGTCCTTCAAATTCTTCTTTCAAAACCAAAGCGCCAATAAATCCTTTCACGAATCCAAACTGCTTTTTCAAAGACGCCTTTTCTACCCTTGCAGCTCTGCCATTGCAATCAGAAATTGCCAGCACCCCCGCAATATCTCCATTTATATCCGCAACATAGAATCGTTCCATATCCAATCCGCCTGCAATAGCGTCTGCCACTTTTCGGTTGTCTTTACACAATACTGAAAAGTCCGCTTCAAATCCTTCTGCAATACACAACGCCACGCTATCACGGTCTGTTTCGTTCGCTTTCCTTATATGTACCATTTTGTGTGTCCTCTCTGTTATTTCAACTGTGTATCGAAGGCCAAATTGTTATTCTTTTTTGGGATGCGATCTTATTATAACTTAGCCCTCGGCCTGTGTCAATTTCGGGAGGTCAGCGCCAGAATCTGCCCAAAATCTGTACCCCACTGCTTTGACACCCCTCTCGTTCATGGTACAATATTTTGGCTATAGCCAATATTTTTTAGGGCTATGAAAAGACGCAGTTCTTTCTCAACGGAGAACTGCGCTTATCCTTTACTGTCACGTCAAACCTGAGGGGGCCACCTCTGCTCACGGATCAACTCCTGCAGTTCGTTGAGAAACCGGCAGAGATGGGAACCATCGCAGACGGCGTGGTGGACCTGCACCGCCAGCGGGATACGGCAGATTCCGTCTTCCTCCTCATATTTGCCAAGGGTGAAGATCGGCAGGAGATAGTCATAACCCTTCTGCAAATTCAAATTGAAGCCGTCAAAAGAGGTCCATGGAACCATTGAAACGGGAAAAGTATTGGCGGGTGTTCCCGGTTTGGCTTCCAGCTCGCACCGCTTCCCATACAACACTCGATCCGCCTGATACCGCTTCAGAAAAACGCTGTAATCAGCCGAAAACTCTGTCCAGAGATTGGAGAAGGTCTCTGTCTGCGGATGGAAAATGGTATAGCAGGGATACAACTCTGAAAATACGCCCAGTTGTCCCTGCTCGTCAATGGCTGTCCGAAACTCCTCGTGGCGATTAACCGCCGAGGAGATGGCATAGAGAAGCGCCGGATACAGCTCCGCACGGCTTTGACGGATGGCCGTAATGTCCAGTTTTGCCGTCATGCTGTAGGTGCAGGGCACATCGCTAAAGTAGTGCTGAAAAAAGGGTTCTCGTTCCCATGTGTTTCGATCGATCAGTTTAAATTCCATAAGACCCTCCCGCCCCCAGCCGGCAAGTAACATGATAGAAAACAAATCACCTTTATTTTACCATCGCGGGACAAAGCGTGTCAAGGAAAGGCATATGATGGAAATTCTTTCATTTTTTAGTGTAACCTCGACACCCCCAATGTCGCTTATAGGGTGAAGGCCCTTCAATTTAGGACGGAAGGAGGAGATGAAAGCTTTGGATGACGCCAAAATCGTGGAACTGTTCCTGCAGCGGGATGAAGCCGCCCTGCGGCATACATCAGAGAAGTATGGGAAGCGCATACTGAGTTTGGCTTACGGCATTGTGGGAGACCATGAAACCGCAGAGGAGTGCGAAAACGACACCTATCTGGAGGCATGGAACCGTATTCCGCCTCATGAGCCAAAAAGCTACCTCTACGCTTTTCTGGCCCGTATCACTCGCCATATCTCGCTGGACATCTGCCGTAGCCGCAGCAGATTGAAACGTAGCGCCTTTGTGTGCCAGCTCAGCGATGAGCTGGAGCAGTGCGTGCCGACCTCGGATAACTGCGAAGCCCACATGGACACCATGGCACTTGCCGAGGCCATTAACGGTTTCCTTGGGACGCTCAGCCCGGAAAAGCGCAGAATATTTCTGCACCGCTACTGGAGCATGGACTCCATTGCCGACATCTCCAAGCGGTTTTCGATTTCGGAAAGCAAAGTGAAGGTATCCCTTTTCCGCAGTCGGGACGCACTTCGTCAATATCTTGAAAAGGAGGGATACACCCTGTGAGCGGCAGTCAGTTTTTGGATGCCATGGAGCACATCAGTCCCGTTTACATTGAGGAGGCCGAAGTAGAACCCCACAGATGGAGAAAGCCCTGGCTGATGCGGGGAGCCCTTGCCGCCTGTGCAGTGCTGGCCCTGTGCTTTGCCTATGTGGGAATCCACCGCTCTCCGGCGCCGGTCACCCCCATTACCCAAAGCACCGTGGCTGCGGAGCCCCCCGGAGGGATCAGCAGGTATCTGAACTACGGCGGGTATCGGTATCGATTCATCGAAAACGGGAGCACCTTTGACCTGGAGGAAAGTCTGCTGGCAGAGCCGTTGGGAACGCTGGAATACGACATTGTGTCCGACCCGCAGACCTACAACAGCGTGGACTTTGCCTCCTCCTTTGCCCAGGGCGGCACGATCTACCGAATGACCACCTATGACCCAGCCTTCCGGGTGGCGGTGGAGCTGGGTGGGAACACCTATATCTGCGAGCGTACTGGCCCCACTGACGGTTCTGATTGGAGTGTGGCAGACTACTTCGCAGCGGCCGATTTTCAGAACATCGTGACCGGGATCTCCATCTATGATCACTTCGGCCGGGAGGAACTGACCCGGCTCTCCAGCAAGGACGTGGAGCAGATGCTCCGGCTTTTGACTGAGATTACCCCCGCGACCCTGACCAACGAGGATTACAGCAAGATCGGGAAGGCGCAAACCTCCGGGGAGTCCTTCCTCGTTGTATTCCAGCTTGCGGATACCACACGATATAAGCTGTATGTGATCCCCTCCATGTCCATTGCCATGATCAACAATAACCGTTTCTTTGTCACCGACGAGTTCCACTCTGCCTTTGATGCAACCTTCGCAGCGTTAAAACAGACGGATATGGAACGTCCTTCTTAAAAACAACTCAGGAGGTATGGAATAACCATGAAACACAAGATCCTTTCTTTGGCCCTTGCGCTGGCCCTTTGCTGCGGTCTGATGCCCGGCGCCTTTGCTGCCGAGAGCGAAACAACGCCCCTTCCGGAAAGCACACTCTACTATGGCCGGGTCGAAAAAATCCTGCTGGACGATGAGGGCAACATGACAGCCCTCCGCCTGTCCTCGGAGCGTTATGGAGAGTATGTGATGAACCTCTCCGATGAGACCGTCTGGATCGACAGCGGCAGAAAGACCGCCTCCGACAAGTCCACTCTTGCGGAGGGAGAGGGCGTATATGTTTTCCACAGCACCGTCTCCACCCGCTCCATGCCGCCCCAGTCCAGGGCCTTTGCCATTGTGCGCAATGTTCCCCAGGATGCGGGCAGCGCCCACTATATGAAGATCAACTCGGTGGAGGAAAAGGACGGTGCGATCACCGTTACCGGCAACAATGGGACCAGTTCCTTCGTTGTTGACGAGCAGACCACCTTCTCCCCCTATCTGACCAAGAACATCGTGACATTGGAAGATCTCCAGGCAGGCTCCCGCATTATGGTCTGGTATTCCTTTTCCATGGGCGGCAAGGAGCAGAAGGCAAGACACATTATGCTGCTGCCGGAGCTGGACGAGGACAAGGACGAGCCCATGACCCGCGCCGATTTTATCATTCTGCTCCACACCGCGCAGGGCAGCCCGGTGGTCAACTATGCCATGAACTTCCGTGATGTGGACCAGGGCGCCGCCTATGCGGAGGCCATCCGCTGGGCGGTCAGCGAAGGCCTGGCGGCGGGCTACGGAGATGGCAGCTTCGGTCCTGACGATCCCATCACCCGGGAGCAGGCGGTGGTGATCCTTTGGCGTCAGGCACGCAGTCCCATGCTGATGGACTACCCCGGTCTGACCCAGTATGAGGATGTGGGAGACATATCCCGCTTTGCCCAGCAGGCCATGGTGTGGGCCCATCAGAAGGGTTTGCTGGACAGGGAGAGCAAGACGGTGGATCCCCATGGATCTGTTACCAAGTCTGAGGTCAACGCAATGCTCGAAACACTGAACGCCGCTGTATAAGCACAGATGTAGTCTCTGCAAAATGAGAAATGTGACATGCCCCGGGCAAAAACTGTCCGGGGCATGTCGTGTATTCTCGCCTGTGTTTTTAAAAAGATCTGCCCACCCGTTTGCCGACTCGACGATAATTGACAAGCCCTCTGATGACAGATACAATAAAGCAAAGACCGCAATTCTATTTGGACAAAGGAGAAGGCAAATGAAAAACCTTTTACTAATCTGTGGCAGCCCAAGAAAAAGAGGCAATACCGCCCATATTCTGGAATCGCTGGCTTCCAGACTGAACGGGAAGTACGCCGTTGAGGTGTGCTATATCACCCACTATCAGGTCAACGGCTGCCTGGGCTGCAATGCCTGCCAGAGAAATCTGGAGGGGCCTGGCTGTGTGCAGAAGGATCAAGCCGGGGAGCTTCTGGACAAGATCATCCACGCAGATGCCGTCCTCTACGGCACGCCCCTGTATGGGCACTCCTACTCCGGACAGCTCAAGCTCCTGATGGACCGCCATGTGGCCCTGTTCAAGTTCGTGGGCGGCAGCGAAAAGGCGGTGGACGAGATGGAGATCCTCTCCTTTATCAAGGATAAGCCTGTGGGGCTGGTGGTTTCCTGCCAGGGACCCAATCAGGATAACACAGAGCTGGTGCAAATGCAGTTTGACCGGTTCTGCGAGTCCTCCCTTGCCCACTGCTTTGGCAAGTACATCTTCCCCTGGTGTTCTCCTGATGTCGATGAAACAACGTATTCTCAGGAGCTGTTGGGGAAAATCATATCTGATATAGAAGCACAGCTTCCATAAACGCCAGGACCCGGAAATACGGAAAGAGGAAAACAGTATGATTCACTTTGCAGAAATTACAGCGGACAATTTTGAGGATGCGATCAGAATTAAGGTTTCCAAGGAGCAGGAGCAGTATATTGCGCCTGTGGAATGGTCACTGGCGCAGGCCTATGCCTTCCGGGATCTGTTCCCGTTCCTCATTTATGATGAAAAGCTGCCTGTTGGGTTCATTCTGTTCCTGATCGACCGGGATGAGAAGGAACCCTGCTTTGAGATCAGCCGGCTGATGATCGGAGAGCAGTATCAGCGAAAAGGGTATGGAAAGCAGGCCATAGAAAAGGCGATCGCGTATCTGAAGCTCATGGGAGCGAAGAAAATCGAGCTGTCCCATCTGGAGGACAATCCCTATCCCGGAAAGCTCTATCAGCAGGCAGGCTTTCGGTACACCGGAGAAGTCGAAGACGGAGAACGGATGATGGAGCTTATTCTGGAATAAGTGATTCGAAGATTCAATCAACAATGCGGCACCTGCTGTTACTCCACCCGCATCATGCGGTAGCCCACGCCGATGTGGGTCTGGATATACTGGGGGGAGTCGGGCGTAGGCTCCAGCTTCTTCCGAAGGGTGGCCATAAAGACCCGGAGGGAGGCGACATCGTTCTCCCAGCTCCGGCCCCAGATGTTCTGGGTGATGAAAGTGTGGGTGAGCACCTTGCCTACGTTTTTGGACAGCAGACATAAGAGCTTATACTCGATGGGGGTCAGGTGGAGCTCCTGGCCGCTCAGAGACGCGCAACCCCCGGCGTAGTCCACCCGCAGCTGACCGTTGATAAACTCCGAATCGGCCGACAGCATTTCCGCGGTCATAAAGGACAGGCGGCGCTGGGTGACCCGAATCCGGGCCAGCAGCTCCTCCACCGAAAAGGGTTTGGTGAGGTAATCGTCCGCTCCGGCGTCCAGGGCCTCGATCTTGTCGGCATCCTCGCTGCGGGCGCTGATGACGATGATGGGCAGGTTGGACCAGGAACGGATGCTCTCAATGACCTGCACCCCGTCCATATCGGGCAGGCCCAGGTCCAGCAGAACGATGTCCGGGTTGTGGGAGGAGGCCTCCATAATGGCCGTTTTCCCGTTGGCGGCCACCAGGAAATTGTAGTCGTTGGTTTTAAGCGTGGTGGTGATCAGGTTTCGGATGGGAGGGTCGTCCTCCACCACCAGGATCAAAGGCTTATTCATGCAGCTCTACCTCCCCCGCGGGCAAAGTAAAGGTAAAAACCGTGCCGTGGGGCCGGTTGTCTCCCACGGCGATGGTCCCTCCGTGGGCCGTGACGATGGACTTGCACAGGGCCAGCCCCAGGCCGAGGCTCCGGCGGCTGTCCGCCACCTTGTTGGTCCCGCTGTAAAACATATCAAAGATCCGGGGCTTCTGCTCGTCCGGGATACCGGGGCCGTCGTCGGACACCGAGACCACCGCCTGGCCCTCCCGCTTTTCCGTGTGGATATCGATCACCGAGCCGGGCGGGGTATACTTAATGGCGTTGTCCACCAGATTGATAAGGACCTGAACAATGAGTCTGGCATCCATTCGGGCCAGGAGCATCTCGTCGGCGCCGGAGACGCGGACGGTGTGCTCTCCGGCCTTTCGGTCGATATGGCGCAGGGCCTCGGCGACCACCTCGTCCACCAGCTCCACCGAACAGGTCAGATCCACCTGCCCGCCCTCGATGCGGGTGATGGCCAGCAGATTTTCCACCAGGTTAATGAGCCACTGGGAATCGTCATAGATGTCGGTGAAGGTCTGAACTCTGGTGGCGTCGTCCATCTTCTCATAGTTGCCCAGCAGATTGCTGGCGCTGCCCGAGATGGAGGTTAGAGGGGTCCGCAGGTCGTGGGAGATGGCCCGCAGAAGGTTGGCCCGAAGCTGCTCGTTCTTGGCCAGGATGGCGGCGTTTTCCTTCTCCTGGGCGTTTTGGATGTTTTCCAGCGCCAGAGCGCACTCTCCCAGAATGGACAGCAGCACGCTGTTCTCAAAGGGGTCCAGAGGCGCCCCTCCCATGGCGATGCCCACCACGCCGTAGACCTGCCGGTTGACCCGGATGGCAAGGTAGAGACATTGGGCGTTGGACAGGGTATCCGTGGTGGCCCCGGCGTGCTTGTTATTGTGGAGCACCCAGGCGGCCACGGCCTGTTCGTTTTCCACAGTCAGGTCGGCTTCGGCGCTCCCCTCCGCCCGGTAGAGGCTGGGGCTTTCCAGCTCTCCGTCCCGGCACAGATAGACCACCACATCCCGGCCCAGCAGCTTGATGAGTTGGCCGGCGGCGGCGTTGACCACCCCATGGCGGTCGGTCTCCTTTTGAAGGAGCTGGTTGGTCTCAAACAGGATCTTGGTCCGATAGGCGGCCTGAGCGGACTGGCGGGCGCTGTTTTTCAGCCGGGTGGCCAGGGAGCCGGTGAGCAGGGACACCATGAGCATGATGGGCATGGTCACCAGGTAGTTGGGGTCGTTGAACTGAAAGGTAAAGCGGGGAACGGTGAAGAAGAAGTTGAACACCAGCACGCTGACCACCGAGGTCAGAAGCCCACAGACGGGGCTGGTGGTGATGACCGAGGCCACCAGCACCGCAAAGAGGTAGACGGCGATGATATTGGCCTCTGTAAAGCCAAGGGTATAAAAGGCGTAGCTGATCAGAGTGGCCGCCAGCAGCACCAGCACGCTCTTTCCCAGGTCCCGCAGAGGAATGAGCCGGGCCTTGGCCCTCTCCCGTTTCCCCATGCGGTAGCTTGTTCCGATGGCGTCGGGGATCACATGAATGTCCAGATTGGGGGCAGCGGTGATCAGCCGCTCGGTGAGGGTGGGCTTTCCAAAGATCCATTTTTTTGTGGCGGTGCTGCGGCCGATGACAATCTTGGAGACCCCGGACAGCCGGGCGAACTCGGCGATCTGATAGGGGACATCCTCCCCATAGCTGGTCTCCACGGTGGCGCCCAGCTGCTGGGCCAGGCGGGTGTTTTCCCGCAGGCGGGCCTTGTCCGCCTCGCTCATAGACGCGGCGGCGGGAGTTTCCACAAAGAGGGCGGTGAAGCTGCCCCGGAAAGCCCGGGCCATCCGGGCCGCCGTGCGGATCAGCCTGGCATTGGAGGGGGAGGAGGACAGGCACACCAGAATGTGCTCCCCGGTGTGGTAGTCCCCCGCACTCTGGACCCGGGCGCTCTCGGTGAGTAGGTTCACCCGGTCGGCGCAGCGGCGCAGGGCGATCTCCCGCAGGGCGGTGAGATTTTCTTCGGTAAAGAAATTGGCCGCCGCCCGCTGGGCCTGCTCCGCCCGGTAGACGTTGCCGCCGGCCAGACGCTCTAAAAGCTCCGCCGGCTCAATGTCCACCAGCTCCACCTGGTCGGCCTGGTCAAAGACCGAGTCGGGAATCCGCTCCCGCACCAGCACGCCGGTGATGGAGGCCACCGTGTCGTTCAGGCTCTCGATGTGCTGGACGTTCACTGTGGTATATACGTCGATCCCGGCGTTGAGAAGCTCCTGCACATCCTGATAGCGCTTGGTGTGGCGGCTTCCCTCGGCGTTGGTGTGGGCCAGCTCGTCCACCAGGATGAGCTGGGGGCGGCGCTTCAGGGCGGCATCAATGTCAAACTCCCGCAGGAGCAGGGTCTCATGGCGAAGCTCTTTTGGGGGAAGGGCCTCCAGGCCCTGCAGCAGCGCCGTGGTCTGAGGCCGGGCGTGGGGCTCGATGTAGCCCGCCACCACGTCAACGCCCCGGTCCTTGGCCTGATGGGCCGCCAAAAGCATGGCGTAAGTCTTTCCCACTCCGGCGGCATAGCCGAAGAATATTTTGAGCTTTCCCCGGCCTTCGCCGCCGCTTTCGTTACGGATGGCCCGTAGAAGCTGATCCGGGTCCTGCCGCTGCTTTTCCATCGGGCATCCTCCTCTCCTGGGTATGGGGCGGTGCGGCCATACGCCTTTGACAGGTAGGATCATAGCACAAAAGGGCCTCTTTTTCCAGCCCCGTGCGCTCCTGCTCCTCCGGCTCCGCCAGGGTCGAATGCTCCGCCAAAAAGCGGTCCAGCCGGGCTACGGCGAAATAGAGGATCACAGCGACCACGGCCAGCGATCCCAACAGCAGCAGCTCCTTCATGCTCTTTCAGCTCCCGTTTCTTTATATATGAAAGCACTTTTGCAGATCTTTGTTCTGCCCCAGCACCAGCATGGTCTCTCCGGCTTCCAGCACCATATCGGGAGAGATGGACAGGTGCAGCTTACCATCCCGCTTGATGCCCATAATGTTGATGTTGAACTTTTTGCGGATGTCGATCTGACCGATGGACCGGCCTGCCCAGGAGTCGGGAACGGGGATCTCAAACATGGCGTGCTCCTCGTCCAGCTCCACATAGTCCAGAATGTGGTCGGCGCTATAACGGATGGCCGTCCACTTGGCGATCTGCTTTTCCGGGTAGACCACCTCGTCGGCGCCGTTTCGCAGGAGAAATTTGGCCTGTACGTCCCGGGCGGCCCGCGATACCACCAGCTTGCCCCCCAACTCCTTCAGTAGGGAGGTGGTCTCCAGGGAGCTTTGGAAATCGTTTCCGATGGCCACAATGCACACATCGAAGTTTCGGACCCCCAGGGACTCCAAAAAGGCCTCGTTGGTGCTGTCGCCGATCTGGGCGTTGGTCACAAAAGGCAGGACAGCCTCCACCCGCTCTTCCACGCTGTCCACCGCCATCACCTGGTGGCCCAGCTGGTTCAGGTTCATGGCAATGTGCCGGCCAAAGCGGCCCAAGCCGATCAAAAGTACGGTTTTCATGGCAGATCTCCTTTATCCAACGGTGATTTTTTCCTGGGGCAGTTTCGATACGTTTCGCCGCGCGCCGGACAGGGCCGCGAAGATCAGGGTCAGCCCCCCCACCCGGCCGCAGAACATGAGCAGGATCAGAACCGCTCTGGAGGCAGCGCCAAGGCCGGGAGTAATGCCCAATGAAAGGCCCACCGTTCCCACGGCGGAGGCGGTCTCGAAAAGGCAGGCCAGCAGGGGAAGTCCCTCCCAAATGCTGATCAGAAGACCGCCGCTGAGGAACAGAACCAGATACATCAAAAGGATGGTGGCGGCGTTTTTTACCACGCCGTCATCGATCCGGCGTCCAAAGAAATGGGTGTTCTCCCTGCGGCGGAAGGTGGACACGGCGGTGGCCAGCAAAACGGCCAGCGTGGTGGTCTTCATGCCTCCGGCGGTAGAGCCGGGGGAACCGCCGATGAGCATTAAAAGGAGCATGATGCACTGTCCCGGCTCGCTCATGGCGGTGAGGTCGGCGGTGTTGAAGCCCGCCGTCCGGGGGGTCACCGACTGAAAGAGAGAGGTCCAAAGCCGCTGTCCGGTAGGGAGAGTGTCAAACTCCCAAAAGTAGAAATAGACCGCCGGGAGGACCAGAAGAACGGCCGTGGTGGAGAGGATGACTTTGCTCTGCATTCGGTATTTGCGAAGACGCCAGCGGTTGGCCTGGATATCGTCCCAGGTGAGAAAGCCGATGCCGCCCACAACGATCAGCAGCATGACGGTGAGGTTGATGACCGGCTGTGTGCCGTAGCTGGTCAGGGAGGAGAAAGCCCCCCGGCTGCCCATCAGGTCAAAGCCCGCGTTGCAGAAGGCGGAGATGGAGTGAAAAAGGGCCATCCACAGCCCCTTGAGGCCGAAGTCCCGGCAAAAAACTGGGGCCATCACGGCGGCGCCCAACAGCTCAATGGCCAGGGAGGTGCGGATGATGAAGCCGGTGAGGCGCACGATGCCCCCCACCTTGGGGGCGGCAATGGCCTCCTGCATGGTGCTGCGCTGCATGAGGGAGATCTTCCTCCCCGAGATCATGGCGAAGGAGGCGGCCACGGTGATGACCCCCATCCCGCCGATCTGAATGAGGATCAGGATAACGCCCTGACCGAAGGAGGACCAGTAGGTGGCCGTATCGTGCAGGACCAGCCCGGTGACGCAGACCGCCGAGGTGGAGGTGAAGAGGGCGTCCCCAAAGGGGGTCACGGCGCCGCTTTTGGCAGAGAGAGGTAGCATCAGGAGAACAGCCCCCACAAGGATCACGGCGGAAAAGCCCAGAATAATGACCTGGAACGGCGTCAGCCTCCGTTTCCGATGGAGCAACTCCCTCATTGTCCTCTCACCTCTTTATCTCCCTTTATACGGTCTTAATTATAGCTTGGGGAGAATAAAGGAGGAAAAAGGGTTTTGCCCCTGATATTAAGATGGTATAAAGATTTTACTTTTTCAAAATTCCGTCCAGCGTCAGGTTGACCTCAAGAACGTTGACGGTCTCCTCGCCCAACAGGCCCAGGAACCGGCCCTGGGTGCAGGCGGCGATGACCTCCCGCACCTGATCCACGGTCATATCCCGGGCCTGGGCGATGCGGGGCACCTGGTACTCCGCCGCCGCCGGGGAGATATGGGGATCCAGACCACTGCCCGAGCAGGTGACCAGATCCACGGGGATAGCGGCCTCGTCCATGTCGGGGTCGGCCGCCCTTAGCTTTTCTACCCGCTCCGCCACCAGAGAGGCATATTCCTTACTGGCGGGGGAGAGATTGGAGGGGGCGGCATAGAGCAAAGGCTTGCCGTTTTCGTCCCGGAAGGTGGACACATCCAGGTTCATGATCCGCCCCCACAGGTGGGCGTTATCGGTGTACTGCTGGCCCAGCAGCTCGCAGCCGTACTGCTTGCCGTCCACCTCGATAATGCTACCGTTAGCCTTTTCGGGAAAAAGCAGTTGGGCCGCTTCAGTGACCACGCCGGTATAGAGCACGCCGCAGAGCAGAGTGAATACAAAGAAGATGCTGACCGCTCTGGACAAAATTGATTTCATTTCCCTCATGTCTTCAACCTCCGATGACGGTAAATATCCTGTTCAACACTTCTGGGGCAAACACCGCAAACCGAAGGGCCACGATCCCCAGCGCGGTGGTAGCGAAAAGCAAAAGGATACCAAAACCACGCACCGCTTTTTTTGCAATGGCTTTCATATGGGACACTCCTTTCATACCAAGCCGGTCATGACCAGCAGTACATCCAGCAGCTTTACAAAGACAAAGGGAGCGATCAGCCCGCCCAGACCGTAGATCAGCAGGTTCCGCCGCAGAAGCTGTCCCGCCGGGACCTCCCGGTATCTGACCCCCTTCAGGGCCAGCGGAATCAGGGCGATGATGATGAGGGCGTTGTAGATGATGGCGGACAGCACCGCGCTCTGGGGGGAGTGGAGCCCCATGATGTTCAGAGCGGCCAGACCGGGGTACAGCCCCATGAACAGCGCCGGGATGATGGCGAAGTATTTGGCCACGTCGTTGGCGATGGAGAAGGTGGTCAGGCTCCCCCGAGTTATCAGCAGCTGCTTGCCGATGCGGACAATGTCGATGAGCTTGGTGGGAGAGGAGTCCAGGTCCACCATGTTCCCCGCCTCCTTGGCCGCCTGGGTGCCGCTGTTCATGGCCACGGCCACATCCGCCTGGGCCAGGGCGGGGGCGTCGTTGGTGCCGTCTCCGGTCATGGCCACCAGGTGGCCCTTGGCCTGAAAGTCCCGAATCATATTAAGCTTGCCCTCCGGGGTGGCCTCGGCCAGAAAGTCGTCCACCCCGGCCTCGGCGGCGATGGCGGCGGCGGTGACGGGGTTGTCCCCGGTGATCATGATGGTCTTGATGCCCATCTTCCGCAGGTCGGCGAACTTTTCCTTCACCCCCTGCTTGATGATGTCCTTTAAGTAAATGACGCCCAAAATTTTGCGGTTCTTCGCCACCACCAGAGGGGTGCCGCCCTTGGCGGCGATGTCGTTCACCACCTTGGCGCACTGCTCAGAGTACGTGCCGCCCGCCTGGGTGACATAGTCCCGCATGGCGTCGGCCGCCCCCTTGCGGATCTCATTGCCGTCGTAGTCCACGCCGCTCATACGTGTGAGGGCGGTAAATGGGACGAATTTCATGCCCTTGTCCTGGAGGCTCCTGCCCCGAATGCCGAACTTTTCCTTGGCGAGAATGACCACGCTCCGGCCCTCCGGGGTCTCGTCCGCCAGGGAGGAGAGCTGGGCGGCGTCTGCCAGCTCCTCCACGCTGGCTCCGTCCACCGGGATGAACTCCGACGCCTGCCGGTTGCCCAGGGTGATGGTGCCTGTCTTGTCCAGCATCAGGATGTCCACGTCCCCGGCGGCCTCGATGGCCCGGCCGCTCATGGCCAAGACGTTTGCCTGGTTCAGCCGGGACATCCCGGCGATGCCGATGGCGGACAGCAGCGCGCCGATGGTGGTGGGAGCCAGACACACCAGCAGGGCAACCAGGGTGGTGACGGAGGTGGGGTTCTCAATCCCCGCCAGTCTGGCGGAAAAGATGGAGTAGGTGTAGAGGGACACGGTGACCAGGATGAAGATGATGGACAGGGCCA
Organism: uncultured Eubacteriales bacterium; assembly: GCA_949746985.1. Taxonomy (GTDB): domain Bacteria; phylum Bacillota; class Clostridia; order Oscillospirales; family Oscillospiraceae; genus Vermiculatibacterium. The sequence continues at coordinate 14,231 of CATKDV010000114.1, forward strand.
CCAGGAAGATCTGCAAAGCGATCTCGTTGGGAGTCTTCTTCCGGGCCGAGCCCTCCACCATGGCGATCATCTTGTCCAGGAAGCTCTCCCCGGCCTCGTTGGTTACCCGCACCACGATCCAGTCGGACAACACGGTGGTGCCGCCGGTGACGGCGCTGCGGTCGCCCCCCGCCTCCCGAATCACCGGGGCGGACTCGCCGGTGATGGCGCTCTCATCCACCGAGGCGGCGCCCTCGATGACCTCGCCGTCGGCGGGAATCTGTTCCCCAGCCCTGACGATCACCAGCTCCCCCTTTTTCAGCAGGGCGGAGGGAACCACGGTGACGTTATCCTTTTGATCCGCCGAGGGAATTTTGTGGGCGTCCACATCCTTCCGGGAGGCCCGGAGGGAATCCGCCTGAGCCTTGCCCCGCCCCTCGGCGATGGCCTCGGCGAAGTTGGCGAACAGCACCGTGAACCAGAGAATGATTGCGATGGCCAGGGTGTAGCCGCCGGGGGCGTCCTTCAGTCCGAACAGGGACGCCAGCCACAGGCCGCTGGTGATGATGGCGGAGACAAACACCAGGAACATCACCGGGTTGCCCGCCTGGGTTTTGGGATTCAGCTTGACAAAGGAATCCCGAATTGCCCTGCCGATCATTTTGGAGTCGGCAAAGGAATTGTTCTGTTTTGCGTTCATATTGGATACCTCCTTACGCGATGCCGCCGAGGAACTCGGCCAGGGGGCCAAGAGCCAGCGCCGGGAAGAAGCTGAGGGCCCCGATGAGCAGCACCACCACGATGAGCAGGAACACGAACATGGCGTTGGTGGTGGACAGGGTGCCGGCGGTGGCGGCGATTTTCTTTTTCCGGGCCAGGCTCCCGGCGATGGCCAGGGTGCCGATGACTGGCAGGAACCGGGCAAAGAGCATCACCAGGCCCAGGCTCACGTTGAGAAACACGGTGTTGGCGTTGAACCCGGCGAAGGCGGAGCCGTTGTTGCCCCCGCAGGAGGAGTAGGCGTACAGCAACTCCGAAAAGCCATGGGGCCCGCCGTTGTTGAGGCTGTCCATCACCGAGGGCACCACTGCCGCGATGCCGCTGCCCACCAGGATTGCCATGGGGGTGGCCAGGCACACCAGCACCGAC
>CATKDV010000115.1:0-22484 GCA_949746985.1 uncultured Eubacteriales bacterium
CATCTACGCCGGCAGCGCCATGCGCGAGGGCAAGGATAAGTGCCAGGGCACCAGCTACACCGCCGGCGGCATGGGCGGCACCGTCCAGGCCATGGTGGAAGGCGGCCATATCTGGTACGGCAAGGATCTGAAGGAGCTGGCCGAGGCCACCAAGACCCCCGCCGGCGGCGCCACCTCCTCCTTCACCGAGGAGCAGCTGCGCACCGTGATCGAGCAGTATAACAGCTACGTGGAAGCTCAGAACGATCCCGACTTCCACAAGGGCAACCTGAAGGGTTACATCGACCTGGAGTACATTGAGAGCCATGACGATGTGGGCATCTGCATCAGCCCCCGCAAGGCCTCTTTGCACCACACCATGGGCGGCGTGAAGATCAATACCGAGGCTGAAGTCATCTCCACCAGCGGCAAGGCCATCCCCGGCCTGTGGGCTGCCGGCGAAGTGACCGGCGGTATCCATGCGGGCAACCGTCTGGGCGGCAATGCCATCGCCGATATCTTTACCTTCGGTCAGATCGCCGGCAAGAGCGCCGCCGGCAAATAAGCGTTTTATCTCTCCTTACTTTTAAAGCCGAGAGGCCCGATGGGAAATCCCATCGGGCCTCTCGGCTTTTTAGGAAAGGCCAAAAGGCATAAGCGCCAAATCTGGCAGACATTCGCCTCGACAGACTCTGCAATGCGGCCTATTGCCTTTCACTTACTATAAAAGGATCACGCCTCCGTTTTCCTCCGCTGCTCCCGGTGAACACTTCCCACACTGACCAAAACACTGGCCAGAAGCAGGACGATCCCTACCGCCGCCAGGGCCATACCGGAGCGAATGTCTCCCGTCTTCTCCGCCACAAGTCCCACCAGCGCAGGGGTAATGGTCCCCCCTATAGCCCCGATAAAATTCATCACGCCACAGCCCAGGTCGCTGCCTTTAATACAGTCGCTTCCAAAAGCAAAGGCGGTGGGATAGAGGGTCGCCATAAAAGCTCCCACCCCGCACAGTCCCAGCACCACCGCCCAGGAGGTCTCCACCGAGATCATCCACAGATAGCATACCAGCAATCCCAGCACGTCCACCACCAGTATGGCATTCCGGGATACTCTGCCCGTCAGCACGGCGCCCAAGGCCCGGCCCGCGAACATCACCAGCCATAAAAGGCCGCTCATCAGTTGGGCCAGTTGATGGTCCAGCACTCCCGCATCCTGGAAATAAGTGACAAGCCACCCCATAATAGTATACTCTACCGACAGATAAAAGAAGATCATCAGCGTTCCCAGCCAAAACCGGCGATTGCGCAGAAAGCTCCAATCCGCTCCCCGCACACTACCGCCCTCCGTCTCCGGCGGCATGGGCATTCGGGCATAGATAGCCATCTGTCCCAGGCATAGTACACACAAAAAGCCCGTCATCACCCGCCAGCCCTGGACCGGCCATATACCGGTGCACAGCGTCAGCGCCAAGGGCGTCAGAAAGGCCCCTATGGCGTAGCTTCCGTGGAGCAGGTTAAACCCCCGGGTGGCCTTCTCCCCCGGAAGGGTGGAGATCACCGTATTGGCAAAATTGGCGATCCCTCCTCCCGCCGCCCCCTCCAAAAGGCAAATGACCACCAACACCCCCACTCCCCCCAGGCCGCTGGTCAGAACAAAATAACTCACCACCGCCCAGGAGGTCATGAGCAGGATCCCCCTTTTCCGCCCCAAATACAGCACCAGAAGCCCCGAGCCCAGCATAGCGGCCATGTTGCCCACCGACCGGCTGGATAAAAGCATCCCAGCCGTCTCATAGCTCAGGCCATAGACCTGTCTCAAACGGGGAAGAAGCGCCCCAAACAGGGCGGTCCATCCGCTGAGAAAGTAGGCCAACAGCATATTTTTCAGGAGACGGTCCTCCTGTCTCTCCTGCTCTGCTCGATCCGTTATCGGTTTCAATCTCCCATCTCCTTTTCCGTTTCTCCCGGAGTACCGACGGCGTCAGCCGTATCCGAAGCGGCAATTCCCTTTCCTCCATATTCCGCTTCTCTTTTCATTTAATATGTATTTTTAAGTGTACCTTTTTCCCGCCGGTTTTGCAAGGCCCATGCGCCCTTTTCATACTTAATATCAGCTGGGTCTTTTTTATCTTGTATACTTGTAGACAAGTTGCGGCAAATGTGGTATTCTACCCTTGATCAACACAGACAAAGGAGGCTTTCCCCATGAAAATGACGTTCCGCTGGTATGGCTCCCAAAGCGACCGCATCACCCTCAAACAGATCCGGCAGATCCCCGGTATGTCCGGTCTTATGGGCGTTCTGGACTATAAGGCCGCAGGAGAGGTCTGGACCGAGGAGGAGATCGAGTCCTACATCAGCGAGGTCCACGCCGCCGGCCTTGCGTGTGAGGTCATTGAGTCGGTCAATGTCCATGAGGACATAAAGATGGGCCTTCCCACCCGGGATAAATACATCGAAAACTACTGTATCACTATCCGCAATTTGGCCAAATATGGAGTCAAGGTCATCGTCTACAACTTCATGCCTGTTTTTGACTGGCTGCGCACCGACCTTGCCCGCCTCATCCCAGAGGACGGCTCCAACAGTCTCTATTTCGACGAGGCTGAACTGGGCGATATGGGGCCGCTGGAGATCGTGAAAAATACCATTGAGAATGCCAATGGCTTTACCCTCCCCGGTTGGGAGCCGGCCCGTCTTGCCGAGCTGGAAACTACTCTGGAGAGATATCGGTCTATTACTCCCGATGACCTGCGGGCCAATTTCAAGTACTTCCTGGACGGGATCATCCCCACCTGCGAGGAGTACGGCGTTAAAATGGCCTGCCACCCCGACGACCCCGCCTGGCCTATCTTTGGCCTGCCCCGGATCACCCACAGCCAGGAAGATTTTGACAAAATGGTAAAGCTTCACGACTCCCCCTGCAACACCCTGTGCCTGTGTACCGGCTCCCTTGGCTCCGATCCGGCCAACGACCTGCCCTCCATCATCCGCCATTTTGGAAAGATGGGGCGCATCGGCTGCCTTCACATCCGCAATGTAAAGCACCTGGGCCCCCACAAATTCCGGGAGGCCGCCCACCTCAGCTCCACCGGAGACCTGGACCTATATGAGATCATGAAGGCGGTCCACGAGGTCTGTCCCGACACCTATATCCGCCCCGACCACGGCCGGATGATCTGGGACGAGGTAGGCCGTCCCGGCTATGGGCTGTATGACCGGGCCCTGGGGGCCTGCTATCTGAACGGTCTTTGGGAGGCCATCGAAAAATCGTCCAAATAAAGGGGAGGATACCATGAAACTTTGTTATGAAGGTCTGAAAAACCGCAGCGCCTGGGAACAGGCCGGGATCAAGCTTCCCGGCTTCGACTGGGCCGAAATGCGGGCTGAGACGGCAAGCGATCCCACCTGGGTCCACTTTGGGGCGGGCAACATCTTCCGCGGCTTCATCGCCGGACTTCAACAGCGGCTTTTGGAGCAGGGGCTGGTAAAGGGCGGCATCATCGCCGCCGACACCTTTGACTATGACATTATTGACAAAATATACGCCCCTTTTGACAATATGACCCTGATGGTGAGCCTGCTCCCCGACGGCTCCATGAAAAAGGAGGTCCTTGCCTCCATCGCCGGTGGGCTTCGGGCCGGAAACGCCTACCCCCAGGACCTGGACGCCCTGCGGGCCGCTTTCCGCAGTCCCTCTCTTCAAATGGTCAGCTTCACTATCACCGAGAAGGGCTACGCTCTCACCAACCTCCAGGGGGAGTTCTTTCCCTTTGTTCAGGCAGATTTTGAACACGGCCCCGCAAACTGCTCCCACGCCATGAGCATGGTGGCCGCTCTTCTTCTGGAGCGGTGGAACGCCGGAGGGTCCCCCATCGCCATGGTCAGCATGGATAACTGCTCCCACAACGGAGAAAAGCTGAAAAGCAGTATCCTCACCGTGGTGGAAAAGTGGCAGGAGAGAGGCTTTCTCCCCGACTCCTTTGTGGATTGGGTGCGGGATGAGAAGAAAGTCTCCTTCCCCTGGTCTATGATCGACAAGATCACTCCGCGCCCTTCCAAGGTGGTGGAGAAGGCCCTCGCCGACGCCGGCGTTGAGGACATGTCCCCCATCGTCACCGCCAAAAACACTTTTATCGCTCCCTTTGTCAACGCCGAGGAGCCCCAGTACCTGGTCATTGAGGACCGCTTCCCCAACGGCCGCCCCCCGCTGGAGCGGGCAGGGGTCTACCTCACTGACCGGGATACGGTAAACAACACCGAAAAAATGAAGGTGACCACCTGCCTCAACCCCCTTCACACCGCCCTGGCGGTGTACGGCTGCCTGCTGGGCTATGACTCCATCGCCGCCGAAATGAAGGACCCCCAGCTGGTGGCTCTTATTGAAAAGATCGGCTATACGGAGGGCATTCCTGTGGTGGTGGATCCCAAGATCCTAAGCCCCATTGCCTTTATCCATGAGGTCATCGACCAGAGGCTGCCCAACCCCTTTATCCCCGACACTCCCCAGCGCATCGCCACTGACACCAGCCAGAAGGTAGCGATCCGCTATGGCGAGACCATCAAAAGCTACCTCTCCCGCCCCGATCTGGACCCGGGCCAACTCACCTATATCCCCCTGGCCATCGCCGGTTGGCTGCGGTACCTGCTGGCGGTGGACGATACCGGCAGCCCCATGGAGTGCAGCCCCGACCCCATGCTGGATACCCTGCAGGCCCAGCTCCGCGGGGTGACTCTGGGAGACCCGGACAGTGTGGCGGGCAAGCTCCCCCCCATCCTCTCCAACCCCGCCATCTTTGGGGTCGACCTGATCCGCGTGGGATTGGCCGGCAAGATCGAGGCTTTCCTGCGGGAGATGCTCTCCGGCCCCGGGGCCGTGCGCTCCACCCTGCAAAAGCACCTTGACTGACCCGGTACAAGGAGGTACGCCCATGCGTCTTTTGCAGCGTTTGCCCCGGGAGACCGGCCGGGACTACGCCCTTCGCTCCATCAAGGAGAATATCATCTCCCTGGACCTGGCCCCCGGCAGTTCCATCAGCGAAAATGAGCTGGCCTCTGAGCTGGGTCTCTCCCGCACCCCGATACGGGAGGCCCTTATTGAGCTGGCAAAGGTAAAGATCATCACAGTCGCCCCCCAGAAAAAAAGTCTGGTGGCTCCCATTGACTATGATCTGGTAGAGGAGTCCCGGTTTGCGCGAAAGGTATTGGAGTGCGCCGTAGCCGAGCTGGCCTGCACCATAGCCACCGGGGAGGAGGAAGCTCTTCTGGAGGAGAATGTTTGCCTTCAAACCTTCTATCTGGAGCACTTTGATCCCCTGCAGCTTTTGTCTTTGGACGATCAGTTTCACCGGCTTCTTTTCCGCATTGCCCGGAAAGAGCAGGTCTACCAGCTTATAAACACCATCTCCATCCACTTTGACCGGGTGCGGAGCATGGCTTTATCCTCCGTAAAGGATATCAAGATCGTCCAGGACCACGCCCAGATCGCCAGAGCCGTCCGGCAAAGGGACCCGGCGGCGGCCCGAAGCCTGATGGAGAAACATCTGGACCGGTATAAGGTAGACGCTGCTGCCATCCGGGAGCGGTATCCCCAATATTTCAGCGATTGAATCCGTATCCCCTCATCAAAAAAGGACCAGCCCAAAGTCCAGGGCTGGTCCTCTTTTTTGCGTTATCTCTCCGCCGGCTGTCCCTCCACCAGCAGCTCCACACGGGCTTCAGGCTCCCACTCCGCCAGAGTGGCAGCGATGGCCTGGATCCGGCGTGGGTCCTCCTCCCCTTCCAGCCAGGACCCACTCACATCCACCACATACCGCTCCTCCTCCACCGTCAGGGACAACAGCGCAGTCCCCTCCGGGCAGAGGGGCTGAAGCTCCCCGCTCTCCGGTCCGGCCAACAGGGCCTGCAGAACGGCGATCTCAGGACAGTCCCCCATGCGCAGCTCCAAGGTCCGCTCCTCAGGGGCGATATCCTCCTCCCCGGGAAACCAAAGCCGGGCCTCCATCTGACTCTCTCCCCCCGCGCCGTTTTCCAAGAGGAAATCTTGGGCGCTCAGCACTTGGTCCCGAAAGGGTCTGGGGCGGCCCTCCACCGTCAGATAAACCCGCTTCACCTGGGAAAACTGACTCAGGGTCAGCACGATACACCCGTCAGCCAGACTCAGGTCAGCCCCCGAGAGACCCCCGTAGGCCTCCGACAGATCCACCAACGCCAGGTCCCCCTCCAGCCGCAGGCTTTTCAGGGCCGTTCCCCGGGGAAAGGGACTGCTCAGCTCCAGACTCTCCGGCCCGGCCAGGAGCATCTCCAGAAGCTTCTCTTCTCCCGCCCCTTCAGGCACCGGACGGTACTCCGGAGCCAGAGCCGCCCCCGTCTCCCCATTGCCGTTGGCCAGGAACCAAACCGCCGCCTCTCCCCCTCCCGGCCCCTCCCCGGAGCCGTCCGGTACGCAGGCAGCGCACAGCGCCAGCAGGGCGAGACACACCGCCAGCAGCGTTCTCCTCATGCCTCCCCCTCCTTTTCGCACAGCGGAAAGGTAACCACAAACCGGGTCCCCTCCCCGTTCCTTCTCTGAACGGTCACGTCCCCACCATGGCGGCGGGCAGTATCCCGGACAATGGAAAGCCCAAGGCCCGTACCTCCTGCCGCCCGGGACCGCGCCTTATCCACCCGGTAGAAGCGGTCAAAGACCTTGCCGATGTCCTCCTCCGGGATGCCCACCCCCGTGTCCTCCACCATAATGACCACTCTGCCGCCCCAGTCCTGGGCGTATAACTCCACCTGCCCGCCGGGGAGATTATATTTGATGCCGTTCTCCACAAGATTGAACAAGATCTGGTAGAGATCGTCCCTGGTGATCTTCACCACCAGTCCCTCCGGCACATCCAGCTTGAGCCCCACCTCCGCCGCTTTGGCCAGAGGCTCCAGCATGTGCTCCACCCGCTGGGCCACCCCTGCCACCTCCACAGGCTCCGTCTCCACCGGAGCGGCGGCGTCCAGCCTGGTCAATGTCAGAAGGTGCTCGGTGATACGCTGGAGCCGGGCGGCCTCGTCCCCAATATCCCCTACGAACTCCTGTACTGTCTCCGGATCCATCCGGTCGCTTTGAAGGATGGAATCGGTGAGCAGGCGAATGGAGCTAAGGGGAGTCTTCAGCTCGTGAGAGGCATCGGAAACAAACCGCCTTCTCACCTCTTCGGTGGTCTGGAGCCGGTCCGTCAGGGCGTTGAACTCCCCCGCCAGACGGCTCAGTTCATCCTTGCCCTTCATCCTTACCCGGTGGCTGTACTCTCCCTCCCGAACGGTCCGGATCGCCCGTAAAAGCTGCCCCAGCCGCCGGGTCAGGGCTTGGGAGAATATGAGGGACAGGGTTGCGGAGACCGCCGCGATGATCAGCGAGATGGTCCGCAGGGTCTGCTGAATGCCCACCAAAAGCTGACCCTGCTCCGTGTCATACTCATCCACATACACCGCCCCAAAGGTCATGCCCCGGTAAGTCACCGGGATAGCGGCCCGGCTGTGAAAGGCCCCTCCGGTGTAGTCAGAACAGAACTCATCCCTGCCCTGAAGGGCCCGGGTCACCTCATAGAGAAGGGCATACCGGCCCACCGAGCCCGATGCGGCGGAGGTGTCATACAGCACCATCCCGGAGGCGTCGGTGACCATCACCCGGCTCAGCCCCGTGTCGCCCAGCACCTCCATGACCCGGCCCACCCCCTCCCGGTTCAGTCCCTCCGGCCCCGCCAGAGCGGAGGCCACTACAGAGGCCTGGCTTTGCAGGGAGGTCTGCTTGGACTTGAATACCATATCCTGAGATACCAGGACCGGATAGGTGTTCAGCAGCACCAGCACAGCGGCGATAATGACCAGATAGGTCAGTACATATTTGGTGCGGAGGCTCCGCCATAAGGGAACCTTCTGGGTAGTGACGGCTTCCATTGGACGGCCCCCCTTCCTCAAAAGCTTAGGGGCGCATGGTGTGCGCCCACAGTTTATGATTTGCATTCCCGCCTTGATCAGGCGCACATTGTGCGCCCCTGCGGTCCTCTTTTAACTTTTCCCTTTCAGATAATATCCCACGCCCCACTTGGTAAGGATAAATTCCGGATTGGCCGGGTCCAGCTCCAGCTTCTCTCTCAGCCTGCGCACATGCACGTCCACGGTGCGGTAGTCGCCCACATACTCATAGCCCCAAACCACATTGAGCAGATTCTCCCGGGAGTAGACCCGCCCCGGGTGCCCCATCAGCAGTTCCATCAGGTCAAACTCCTTGGCGGTGAGTTCCACGCTCTCCCCATCCTTCCAGGCCGAGCGCTCCCCCGGATCCAGCACGATATGCCCCGCCGTGAGCCGTCCGCTCCCCGCCTCCTGCTGGGTCATCCCCGCCCGGCGAAGGAGAGCCCGGATGCGGGCCTTCAGCTCCAGGATATTGAAGGGCTTGGTAATGTAATCGTCCGCCCCCGACTCAAAACCGATGAGCTTGTCCGCGTCCTCTCCCTTGGCGGTGAGGATCATAATGGGCACGTTGGAAAACTCCCGGATCCGCATACAGGCCTGAAGGCCGTCGATCTTGGGCATCATCAGATCCAGAATGATCAGATCAAAGCTGCCGCTTCGCGCCAGGTCCACGGCGGCCTGGCCGTCGTAACCCACCTCCACCTGGTAACCCTCGCTCTCCAGGTTGAATTTGATCCCCTTCACCAGCACCCGCTCGTCGTCTACCACCAATACCTTCATGGCTCGTGATCCTCCGTTGTGATGTATTCCAAACATTCCGCCAGGGTCTCCTCCCCGATACCTTTCACCCGTGTGATCTCCTCCGGGTAGCGGTAAGGGCCGTTTTCCTCCCGGTCCGCAATGATGTCTAACGCCCGTTTTTCCCCGATGCCGGGCAGAGTCTGCAAGGTCTCCAGGTCTGCGGTGTTGACGTTGACCCGCTCCAGTTCCCCTTCGGGAGTGGGCGCGGGAAGGGCTATACTCGTTCTCTCCAAGCTTCGCTCCGTCTCCACCCGCAAAGGCTCCGCCTGACCGTTGCCCCGCAGGGACCAGCCGGCGGTGAAGGCCAGCACCGCTGTGGCCAAAAGCAGCATAGCCCCTTCCCACTTGGAAAGTTTCATAAATTTGTAAGCTCCTTCCCCGTTGCGTCCCAGCCTGCATTCTGGTATAATGAAATATAGTTATCATGATTATACCATATCTCACAGGAGTTTCCTATGAAAAAATTCACTTCCCCCCTGTCTTTTTTGATCCTTCTCTGTCTGACAGTGTCCCTGCTCCATCCCGCCGCCCTGGCCACTGGCGTACCTGTCTCCGCCGCCCAGCCTTTCGCTCCGGTGGAGGCTGCCGCCGCCATTCTTCTGGACGCCGACTACGACGAGGTGCTCTACGAGCAGAATGCCGATGAGCTACGTTACCCCGCCTCCATCACCAAAGTGATGACAGGCCTTCTGGCCATCGAGGCGGTAGAGCGGGGAGAACTCTTTATGGATACGGTGGTGACCCTGGGGGATGACCTCTACACCGGCATCGGAGAGGGCGGCTCCACCCAGGGGCTGAAGACTGGAGAGATGCTCACCATCCGGGACCTTCTCAACTGCGCCCTTATCCCCTCAGCCAACGAGGCCTGCAACGCTCTGGCCTCAGCGGTATCAGGCAGCATCCCCGCCTTTGTGGACCTGATGAACCAACGCGCCGCCGAGCTTGGCATGTCCAGCACCCACTTTACCAACACCCATGGCTACCATGACGGCAGCCATTACACCACCGCCCGGGACATCTCCCGCATGTGTCTGGAAGCCATGCGCCATGCGGACTTCCGGGAGATCGTCTCCTCCACCAGCTACACCGTCCCCGCCACCAACCTCAGCGACAAGCGGGTCCTTCACGACACCAACGCCCTGGTGTCCAATCACCGGACGGGAAACGTGGGCCTTTTTTATCGCTATGCCGTGGGCATCAAGACCGGCTCCACCCCCGAGGCCGGCTATTGTCTGGCCTCCGCCGCCGAAAAGAACGGCCGCCTGATGATCGCCGTGGTGCTGGGCGGCAAAAACTGGCGCTCCAACGGAGAATTTGTGGATCACAACTATTTTATTGAGAGCAGGCTTCTCCTGGAGCACGGCTTCAACGATTTCTCCCGAAAGACGGTCCTCAGTCAAATCGAACCCATCGACACTCTCCCCGTCAAACTCTGCGCCCAGCAGGACTACGTGACCGTTCAGCCCGCCGGTGGACTGGAGGCCACCCTGCCGAACGATGCAGACCCCGCCCTTTTCCAGCGGGACGTCGTCCTTCCGGATGTCCCTCTGGAGGCCCCCATCCAACAGGGTCAGGTCCTGGGTTCCATCACTATCTCCTACGATGGCCGGACCTTCGGTACGGTGGACCTGGTGGCCGCCTCCTCCCTGGAGCGGTCCCAGTGGCTGACTCTGCTGGACCGGCTCGGCCGACTCTTCAGCAAGACCTGGGTCAAGCTGGTCCTTCTGGCCCTCGTCCTGGTCATCCTTGTCCTCGCTCTCCGCCGGGCCATCTTCGGCCCCAGCCGCCGCCACCGGAACCGTCAGGGCGACAGGCGGCATCATACTTACAGCGGCTCCTATCGGGGCCGGAGACGGTAAACAAGCGAAAAGTTAAAAATGAAAAGAGAAAAAGCTAAGGGCTACAAACAAAAGGGATCTCCCTTCTGAATGCAGCCCTTAGCTTTTTTACTTTTCATTTCCCAACAGCCATCTTTTCCTCTCCACTCCCCCGGCGTAGCCCGTCAGGCTCCCGTCCGCCCCCAACACCCGGTGGCAGGGGATCAGGATGGAGATGGGGTTGCGGCCCACCGCATTCCCAACTGCCCGGGGGGAACTGCCCAGCCGTTGGGCCAAAGTACCGTAGGTGGTGGTCTGCCCCCAGGGGATGGTCCGCAAAAGGTCCCACACCCGTCTTTGAAAGGGACTCCCCTCCGGAGCCAGCCGCGGTACAGGCCCTGGGTCCTCCCCGGCGAAATACCGGTCCAGCCAGCGGCGGGCCTGCGAAAAGACGGGGGCCTCCCCCATCCGGACCGGATGGGTCCGGGACCCAAAATAGGCCTGTCCCTCAAACCACACTCCGGTGAGGTCCTCCCCCTCCCCCGCCAGGGTCAGCTTGCCCAACGGGGCGTCATACTCCGTATAGACCCAGCCCTCCACGGCTTACAGGGCCTGCTTTAAAGCCTGGGCCAACTGGTCGGGACAGGAGGTGGGCTTCATCCCGCAGCGGATGCCGTCCAGACGCGCGATGACCTCCTCCACCTTCATTCCTTCCACCAGCCTGCTGATCCCCTGCAAGTTCCCATGACAACCGCCCTTCACCTGGAAGGATCTTACGATGCCGTCCTCCACCTCGATGGTCATCTGCTGGGAACAGGTCCCCTTGGGCTGATAATTGATGGTCATAATGATCGCTCCTTTTCTGTTTTTTTCATCATATCACAGCCTTCTCCAAATAGCAAGGCTCCCTCTGGGGAATGGCCCTTCTCTCAGGACAGCAGGTCCGGCCCTGGCAGGTCCATCTTCCGCTTCCGGTCCGAAGAATAGGTCAGTTTCTCCTCCAGAGCCTTCTCGTCCCCTGCGGCGATGATGTCCCGGTACGCCTTCAAATGCTCCATCAGGGTATCCAGACATACCGTGAGGGCGGAGGAATTGAGGGAGAACAGCTGGGTCCAAAGGGGGACGTCCAGCGCCGCCACCCGGGTGCAGCCCCGGAAGGAACTGCCCTCATATCCCTTGCAGGTAAAAAGATTGGGGTCGTCGCAAACGCTGACGGCGATGATGTGCATCATCTGGCTGGTGTAGGCGATGATGGCGTCGTGCTCGGCGGGAGTGGTGTTCACCACATCCCGGCAGCCCAGATAGGCCGCCATCCGCTCCAGCAGAGCAACGTTTTCCGCTCTGCTGTCCTCCCGGGGAGTGATAATGTAGTGGGCCCCGTGAAACATGTCTGCCAGGGCATTTTCAATCCCGGAAAACTCGGTGCCCGCCATGGGGTGGCTTCCAATGAAGTCCACCTCCCGCGGCAGCACCTGGGAGGCCTTCATGATGGCCCCCTTGACGCCGCACACGTCGGTGACCAGGCTCCCGGCCTTGAAATCCAGGCGGTGATCCTTCAAAAAGGCCACGATATCCTCCGGGTTGATGCATAGGAAGGTCACGTCGGCCTCCCGCAGGGCGGCGGTCACGTCCAGAGTGGCCTCGTCCCCTACCCCGTGGCTGAGGGCGTAGTCCACTGTGGCCTGCCGCCGGGCCACCCCCACCACCTTATAGTCCTCAAAACCTTTCAGAGCCAGGGCCAGAGACCCGCCGATAAGCCCCAGGCCCACGATCGCGATTTTTTTCATCTCAAATCTCTCTCCCTACGCACTCCGCCACGGTTTTCGCCTTCCCCATGAGGGCGGCGAACTGGGCGGGGGTAATAGACTGCTGTCCGTCGCACAGGGCATGGACGGGGTCGTTGTGGACCTCGATGATCAGGCCGTCCGCACCGGCGGCGATGGCCGCCAGGCTCATCCGCTCCACCATCCAGGCCTGGCCGCAGGCGTGGGAGGGGTCCACCATGACCGGCAGGTGGCTCTGCCGCTTTACCGCCAGCACCGCCGACAGGTCCAGGGTATTCCGGGTAAAGGTCTCGTAGGTACGGATGCCCCGCTCGCAGAGGATCACGTTGGGGTTGCCCCCCGCCAGGATATACTCCGCCGACATAAGCCATTCCTCAATGGTGGCTGAAAGTCCCCTTTTGAGCAAAATCGGCTTGTTTACTTTGCCCAGCCGCTTCAAAAGGTCAAAGTTCTGCATATTCCGGGCACCCACCTGGATCACGTCCACATGCTGGGCAAAGTAGTCCACATCGTCGGTACTCATAAGCTCCGTCACGATGGGAAGTCCTGTGGCGGTCCGGGCCTTCTCCAACAGGTCCAGCCCCGCATAGCCCATACCCTGGAAGGCGTAGGGGCTGGTCCGGGGCTTGAAGGCCCCGCCCCGGAGGGCCTTGGCCCCCGTGTCCTTCACCGCCCTGGCGATGCCAGTGATCTGCTCCTCGCTCTCCACCGAGCAGGGCCCCGCCACCACCAGCAGCTTTTTGCCCCCCACGGCGACCCCATCGGCCAGCTCCACCACCGTGTCGTCGGGGTGGTATTTCCGGTTGGCCTTCTTGTAGGGCTCGCTGACCCGCATGACCCGCTCTACCCCGGGCAGAGACTCCATCTTCTCGGTGTCGATGCCGGCGGCGTTTCCCTCGGCGCCCAGAATGGTGGTCTCGGTGCCCTTGGAGATCATCACCTTCACGCCGCTCTTCTCCATCTCCCGAATGGCCCGGTCCAGCTCTTCCCTGGTAAAGCCCGGCTTCATGATAATAACCATACAAATCTCCCCTTTTCTGCAGTTTTTATGGGACGAAAAAACGCGGCGGCCCATCTCGGGCTGCCGCGTTATACCGCGCACTCGGCAGGTCCGTTCAGGGTGTCACAAAAGGCCGCTATCCCAATAGCGGTAATAGGAGGTATCCCCATTGTGATTTTGTTTTCCCATACTGCGCACCCACTTTCTACCGGCTACTTTAGCACTTTTTTGCGTTAAAGTCAAGAGGGAAATTTCTTGCATTTTCAGAGAAAAGTGGTATGATATAGAAAACCGATTTCTTTACTCTGCTTTTGCAAGGAGGCCCTCCCATGAAAATCTCCACCCGCGGCCGTTACGCCCTGCGGCTCATGCTGGATATCGCCCTCACCGGAGGGAGGGGACCTGTCTCCCTCCGGGACGTGGCCCAGCGGCAGGACATCTCCGACAAATATCTGGAGCAGATCATCACCCCTCTGGGCCGTGCGGGCCTTGTCCGCAGCGTCCGGGGAGCGGGGGGCGGCTACCTGCTGACCCGGAAGCCGGAGGAATACACTGTGGGGGAGATCCTGCGGGTCCTGGAGGGCTCTCTGGCCCCTGTGGGCTGCGCCGAGGACAAGAGCTGCTGCGGCCGGGCAGCGCAATGCGTCACACAGGAGGTTTGGGAGCAGATCGCGGCGGCGGTCGCCGGCGTGGTGGACCATATCACCCTGGCAGACCTTATGGCCCGCGCTCAGGCAAAAACCTCCGGATAAATTGTTTGATCGATGGGGCACGGCAACTCTACAACTGCGTAGACTGGGGGACCATTCTTTTCCAGAAAGAATGGTCCCCCAGTTTGTACGCAAAAAGCCGCCCTCAACCAAACCACCACTTTACCGCCCAGGCCGCCGCCAGGAAGGCCGCCACGTCGGCGCAGAGAGCCGCCGGGATGGCGTACCGGGTCTTTTTCACCCCCGCCGCCCCAAAGTAGACGGCCACAGTATAAAAGGTAGTCTCGGTACAGCCCAGCATCACTGCCGCCGTCCGCCCTATGGAGGAATCAGGCCCATAGGTGGAGATGAGCTCCGCCCCCACCCCCAGGGCCGCGTTGCCGCTGACCGGGCGGATGAGGAGCAGTCCCACTGTCTCCGGCGGCACCCCCAGTTTTGTGAGGAAGGGGGCCAGCAGGCTCCCCAACGCCTCCAGCACCCCGGAGGCCCGGAGCATATATACCGCCGTCATCAACGCCACCATGGCGGGGATGATCTTCACCAGCACCCCCAGCCCTTCCCCCGCCCCCTGAACAAGGGCGTCATACACATCCACCCGTTTCACCATGCCCCACAGGGCAACAGCGGCGATAGTAAAGGGCACTACCATTTGAAAAAACAGAGTCATGGCTTTTTTCCCCTCCAAACTCTTCCCATGATTTTTGCCGCCAGCACTCCCACCGCCACCGAGACGGCGGAAGCCAGCCATACCGTCGGGAGGATGTCAAAAGGCGTGGCGCACCCCGCCGCCAGTCGCACGCTGGCCACGGTAGTGGGGATAAGCTGGATGGAGGCGGTGTTGCACACCACCAGCATACACAGGCTGTCCGAGGCCACCCCCGGCGTCTTTTTTGCCATTCGCCGGGCTGCTTGGATCCCCAGAGGGGTGGCGGCGTTCCCCAGCCCCAGCAGATTGGCCGACACATTGGCAGAAACCGCATCCATGGTTTCCTTGTCCCGCCTGAAGTCAGGATAGAGCCTGCCCAGGATGGGCCGCAGGAGCCGGGAGAGGGCCTCCGCCAACCCCGAACGCTTCATGACCTCCATGACCCCCATCCAAAGGCACATGATACCCGCCATCGTAAGACACAGCTCCACCGCGGCGGCAGCTCCCTCCACCGCCCCCGCAGCCACTGCAGAGCCGTTGCCCGCCCACAGGCCGTAAAGCACCGAAACCGCCACCATTCCTGTCCAGATCACCGACATGGCCATACCTTGTCCACCCCTTTCCTCCCCACTCTATGCGTCCAAAACCAAAGGTATGTCCTCTTTTTCCCCTCGACAAAATCCGCTTGACAGCGACGGGAAATCCTTTATAATGGAAATTGTAACAAAATTTGGAATTTTCGGGAAATATTGAGAATCCCAAGAAAAGGAGAATGGGCCTATGAAATCGACTGGGATCGTAAGAAAGGTAGACGAGCTGGGACGGATCGTACTGCCTATCGAACTGCGGCGGACCTTGAACATCGATGAGAAGGATTCCCTGGAGATCTATGTAGACGGTGCCTCAGTGATCCTGCGCAAGTACGAACCCTCCTGCGTATTCTGCGGGGATGCGGGGGATGTGCTGAGCTACAAGGGCAAAAATATCTGCCGGCCTTGCCTGCGGGAGATGTGCAAGCTGTAAAGAAGGCGCCCTGCCGAAATTCGGCAGGGCACTCTTTTTTCTATCCCCTTGTAATGGATCAATGCTCCAAAGCCGCATTATAAAGCTCTTTCCGGGAAAGGTCCAACTCCCCGGCGGCCTGCCGCACCGCATCCTTCCGGGAAAGACCTTGGGCCAGAAGGGCCGTCACCCGCTCCAGGCCGTCTTCCAACGTGTACTCCTCCCGAAGGGCAGGGGCCCCCTCTACCACCAGGACAAACTCCCCCCGGGGGGACTCGGTCTTATACCGCTCCACCGCTTCTCCCAATGTGGTTCGGAGTATCTCCTCATGGAGCTTGGTCAGCTCCCGGCACAGACAGACCCGGCGCTCGGACCCGAAGGCCGCCGCAAGGTCCGCCAGGGTGGCGGTCAGCTTGTGGGGTGCCTCATAAAAGAGCATGGTCCGCTCCTCCCCCGCCAGGACCTCCAGCCGGGCCCGGCGGTTTTTCCGGTTCATGGGCAGGAACCCCTCAAAGACAAACCGGGCGGTGGGAAGGCCCGAGGCGCAGAGGGCGGTGGTGAGGGCGCAGGGGCCGGGCAGGGGCACCACCGGTACGTCGTTTTGGGCACAGAGGGCCACCAAATCTTCGCCAGGGTCCGAGATAGCGGGGGTGCCCGCATCGGTACAGAGGGCACAGCTCTCCCCCGCCAGCAGGCGGTCCAGCACCTGGCGGCCCGCCTCATCGGTGTTGTGGCGGTAATAGCTGATGAGGGGCTTTTTCAGCCCCAGGTGGTTCAGCAGCTTCAAGGTCACCCGGGTGTCCTCGGCGGCGATAAAATCCACCTGCTCCAGGGTTTCCGCCATCCTGCGGGAGATATCCCCCAGGTTGCCGATGGGGGTGGGGACCAGATATAACGTTCCGGGCATGGGATCGCCCTCCCTTTCTTATCATCGCAATTTCCTTTTCGCCATAAGGGCTGCTGTTCCCAGCGGCCTGTGGTCCTGTAGGTGGTCCTGCCGGGCCGATGAGATATCGGTCCCTACGAAAGCTTATCCGGCAGCACCGTCAGGCCGGGGCGGCCGCCCTTTACCGCTTCGATGAGGACGGCGTAGGGAGGCTTGTCCGCCCTGCCCCGGCAGAGCTGGAGACGTTTGGGCTCCAGGCCCGCCCCCCGCAGCTCCGTCAATAGGTCGGTCAGCCGCTCCGGGAGGTGGACCAGGGCAAAACGGCCTTTGAGTTTCAGCGCCTTTGCCGCCGCATGGCACAGCTCGGGCAGGGTGCAGCCCTCCATCCGTCCCGGTCCGCCCTCCGCCCCGGTTCCCTTCGGATACCAGGGCGGGTTGGAGACGACCAGGTCCAGGTCCTCCGGAAGAGGGGTGGTCCGCAGGTCCCCCTGCCTGATCTCTCCCCCCAGGGCATTGCGCTTCAGATTCTCCCGCGCCAGCTCCGCGGCCGCGGAATCTATTTCCACCCCAAAAAGGGAGAGTTCCCTCTCCCGTCCGGCACAGAGCAGGAGCAGCAACCCCGCCCCACAGCCCAGATCCAGCACCCGGTCCCGGGGCTTTACCGTGCAGAACTCCCCCAGGGCCAGGGAGTCGGCCCCCAGGGGAAAGCAGTCCTCCGACCAGGCGTAGGTATAGGCCCCCAGCCGCTCCTGCCGGATCATAACTCCTCCAGCAGGGCGGTGAGCCTCTCATAGAACCGGCCGGCGTGGACCCCATCCAGCAGGCGGTGGTTCAGATTCAGGGTCATGGAGAGGATCTCCCTCCCCCGGCCGTCGGGGACATATTTCCCCCAGGTCACCCGGGGCACCGAATCGGTGGGGTCGCTGTCCCTGTCATTGGACAGGGCGGTAAAGGGGATCCAGGGCAGGCAGCTCACATAGATGCACTGGTCATTGTCCCAGGGACCCGGGACCAGAAAGTCCCGCTGGGCCATGCTGGTTTCCCTGGCCCGGCGGCAGAAATCCTCCATATCCTCCCCCGGCTCCAGGGTGACAAAGTAAAAATCCTCACTGCCGGGCTTCAGGTCGGAGAAGCTGGGCACCAGATGGTCATGATAGACGATGCAGTCCCCCCGGTCCTTATAGTGGAACGCGTCGATGCTGTCCATGGCCTTGGTGACCAGAAAGGTGAGGGCATAGTAAAAGGACAGGCCCCGCTCCCTGCTCCAACGGTGAAGATCAGTCACATCCACCGGGAAGGTCACCGACCAGAAGGGCCAGGACTGGGGCTTGAAAAATTCGTATTTCTGGCGGTGGAACCAGGTATCAAAGTTCACGATCTCCATTTGCGCACATCCTTTCTCTTTCAACATCAGTGTAAACAAAAAGAGGGGAAAAGTCAATCTCAGGAAGTGACAGGGAGAGGAGAATGTATTATAATGGTAAAAAATCACGGAGGTGTTTTTATGGAGTTTCGGGAAATGCGCCGTTTCCGCCAACAGCTTTCCACAGAGGAGTGCCGGGCCATCCTGAGCCGGGGCACCTCGGGGGTACTGGCGGTGACCGGGGACGGGGGCTGGCCCTACGCTGTGCCGCTGAGCTACGTCTACAGAGACGGGAAGCTTTTCTTCCACTGCGCCACCTCAGGCCACAAGCTGGACGCCTTGGAGCGGGATGGCCGGGCCTCCTTCTGTATCATTGACCAAGACCAGGTGGTCCCGGCGGAGTTCACCACCTATTACCGGAGCGTTATCGTCTTCGGTCCCGTCCGTATCCTGCGGGACCGTGAGGGCATAGAGGCGGCGGCGAGGGAACTTGGATGGAAATACTGTCCCCAGGAAACCCCCGAGGCCTTGGAGAAGGAGATCGCCGGATCCCTGGGCCGAATGTGCATTTTGGAGATGACCGTGGAGCACATGACGGGCAAGGAGGCCAAAGAGCTGATGATGGGGCGGACCCTATAAAAAGCGGCCCGGCGGTATTATAACCGCCAGGCCGCTTCTTTTCTCATGCCGCCTGGTCCAGCTGGCGGACCGACTTGTGAGCGATGGGCTTCCATTCCACCTTCTGGAACAGAGCCGCCACCGAAATAGGTATGTAGGTCAGCATAAACAGGGGAAACAGGGGCAGGAAGCAGAGCTTCCGCACCGGGGTGGCGCGGATGTTCCTCCATTCGCTGAGTACGGTCAGGGCTCCATAAAAGAGGAAGCCTCCATAAAAGCTCCAAAAGCCCCCCGCCAAAAAGTCGATGGTCACCGAGAGTACCCGCTTCACCAGATAGGCTGGGGCAGACAGGCAGGCCAGAGCCACCACGATCTGGAGGGCTCCCCCCAGCACGGTGAGAAGCACCCCGGGTGTGACGGTAAGCAGGATGTCATAGCACCCCATCCCCCGGCGGCCGCCCCGGAAGATCCCCCTGATCAGGGAAGGGGCGTACTTCTGGTCCACCTGGTAAAAGCCCTTGGACCACCGCAGCCGCTGGACCCAGGACTGGCGGAAGGCGGTGGGCTGCTCGTCATAGATGACGGCGGCGTCACAGTAGCCGATCTTTCTCCCCTGGGCGGCGCACTCGGCGGAAAATTGAATGTCCTCGGTCAGCAGATGGTAGGGCCAGCCCCCCTTTTCCCGGAGATACGCGGCGGAGATGAGGAACCCGGTTCCGGACACATGGCAGTTGGTGCCCAGGGCCATCCGGGCAGAGTTGACAAACCGGGCCTCCCGCAAAAACCAGATGGAGTAGCCCGCGGTGATCCAGTTCTGCCCAAAGTTCTTGGAGTTGCGGTAGCCGGTCACCGCCACATAGTCCCCCCGGTCAAAGGTCCGGTTCATTTCCGAGACGAAGTTGGGGTCCACGATGTTGTCCGCATCAAAGACGAAATAGCCCTCGTACTGGCTCTCCAGGCCGTCCTCAGAGAGCTTTTTCAGCAGGTAGTCCAGGGCATAGCCCTTGCCCACATGGGCGTGGTCAAAGCGGCGGTATACCCTGGCCCCGGCTGCCTGGGCGGCTCCCGCCGTGTCATCGGAGCAGTTGTCTGCTACCACATAGACGTCCAGCAGCTCAGCGGGATAATTTTGCTTTTTCAGGCTTTCGATCAGCTCCCCGATAACTCCCTCCTCATTCCGGGCGGAGATCAGCACGGCATACTTCCGCAGCCGGGATGGTTCCCGGCTGTCCCGACAATGGCGGCGCAGCAGACCCAGAACCAGATAGACCATCTGGTAAGAATAAAGGACCGTGATGATCATGGCAATGATAAAGTTGAAGGTCTCCACAAATTGGAGCAGTTTCATATTGGGGTCCCTCCCCTCTCTGTATGTCAACCTGATTTTAGCACAATCATCTTGTATTGCAAGGGCTTTGGACGAAACTTAAGGGAAGGTTAAGAAAATCTTCACATGGGTTAAGACGACTACAAAGGAGTCCTCCCCCGCGGAGAGGACCCCTTTATGTCAACTACTATTTCGCTCCTATTTCAATACTTCTGCCAGCATTTGTGCCATTTGAAGCCGGGTAAGCTCCCCGGAAAGCCTCAAAGAGTTTACATAATTTTCAGAATAGCGTTCCAGCATCAGCGCCATATGCTCGGCGGAGACGACGGTATCGGGAAGGAAATGTCCCTGACCATCCCCCTCCACAATGCCCTTTTCCATAGCCCAGCCCACATAGCCGGCGTACCAGGACTCCGGGGCCACGTCCTCAAAGGCGGCGGTGTCGCTCTCCTCCGCTCCTGCCAGGCGTCCCAGGGCAGTGACAGCCTGGGACCGGGTCACGGTCATGTCGGGGGAGAAGGTGTTCTCCCCGGTCCCCTCCAGGACCCCCGCCTTATAGAGAGCCTTTACCGCGTCGTAGCCCTCCTGTCCCTCCATCAGGTCCAGAAAGGGCAGAGCCCCCACGGTGAAGAAAATCTGGGTAGCCCCGGTGTAGCCCTCCACGCCGCCCACCACCGCTACGGTGAGGATATAGCTGCCGTCAGCGTCGGGCAGAAGGGCGTTCACCGCCTCCAGCCCATCGGAGAGAAGGCAGGTGACGGCGTAATCCTCCGAGGGATCGTCGGTGACGGTGACCTGTACAAGGCTGGGGTCGATGGCCTGGCCAGGGGTAATGGCGGTGATCGTCCCGATCACAGTATTGCGCCCACTGCACACCGCCCCGTCCACGGTGAAGGAGACCCGGGTCTTCCCCGAGGCGTCAGAATCACAGACGCCGGAGAAGGACTTTGTGGTCTCTGTCAGGATAAACTCGGTGGAGCCGGAGCCGTCGGCCTGGGTCTGACCGCCGGGGCCGCCAAAGCGGAAATCATCCCCACCGAAGCTGCCGAAGCTTCCGTCGGGAGGCTCAAAGCCCTGGGGCGGCTCCTGGCCCTCAAAACGGTCGCCGCGACCGCCGTGGAGCTCTGTTCCCTCGGGACGCTCCATCCCATCGGGCCGCTGACCGGGGTCAAAGCCCTCGGGGGGCTCCATACCCTCGGGCCGCCCGCCGCCAAAGCCTCCGTGACCGCCCATCATGCCGAAGCTGTTGCCGCTGTAACACTGGAGAACGCCGTCCACATAGAGCTGATAGGGAACGTTCAGCTCCAGCTCCGGGCAGGAGAGGGTAGCGGACTGGCAGGCTCTGTTGGTGGTCATCTCCACGACCGTCTCCCCCTTCTCATCCAGGACCTGGATAAGGCTCCCCCCGGGGAGGGTGGAGGCGAAGGACAGCTCCATATAGGGCTGCTCAGAGGAGTTGTCAGCAGCGTCGTTCCGGGAGCCAAAGGCCCACACCGTGCCGCCGTTGATCA
The DNA here is from genome assembly GCA_949746985.1 of uncultured Eubacteriales bacterium. Taxonomy (GTDB): domain Bacteria; phylum Bacillota; class Clostridia; order Oscillospirales; family Oscillospiraceae; genus Vermiculatibacterium. The sequence goes on from CATKDV010000115.1 coordinate 21,400, forward strand.
CGATGGGGCTGTCGGCGTCAATTCCGCCGTCTCCGGTCTGGGGATTGGCAGTAACGGCCACGCAGCCGCCGTTGATGACCAGATAGCCGTTGGAGTCAATGCCGTCCCCCTCGCTGCCCAAACCGCCGGTCACATTCAGCGTACCGCCGTTGACGGTGGTCACAGAGACAAAGTCCTCGTTGGTGTTGATACCGTCATCCTGGGCCTCAATATTGATGGTGCCGCCGTTGATGGTCAGGTGAAGCTCGGAATCCAGGCCCTCATTGTCGGCAATGATATTCAGTATCCCGCCGTCATCCCCGTTGTCCCCGAAAATGTTCATGCTCATCTTGGAGTAGAAAGCCCCATCGTACTTGTGGAGTTTCTTGGTGGTCCCCTCCTTGTAGATTCGGGCCACGTGGGAGCCGATAAAACGGTTCTCGCTCCCGGCGGCGATGATGACATTGGCCCCGGCGGCAGAGGTGTCCACATAAGGGGAAGCCTCATACTCCGGATTCTCGTCGTTGTCATAGGAGACAAAGGCCCGGTCGCACTCATAGACGTTGTAGAAAATGAGGGCGGGGGCCACGGTGCAGGTCACGTCCACATTGTCCAGGATCAGGGTGACCACCGCCTCCGGGTCGTCCTTGGCCTCCTTGCCCAGGTCCACGGCGATCTGTCCCTTGCTGAGGCTGCCGCTGAGCCGGTAGGTCCCCGGCTGGGTAATGGTGACCACGGTGTGGGCCCCGGCCTCGGCCTCCGAGTGCTTTTCCCCCTCGGTCCCCTCCCCGTAGGTCTCATCGGTACCGTCACGGTAATAGATCAGCTCCGCCCCCGTGTATACGGCGGCGGTGGACGACCCGGAGGCGGCCTTGCCGTCCACCGTCACTTTCCTATCGGACAAAACGATCCTCGTCTCGCTGTCCGCCGCCCGGGCAGTGCTGACGGCGGGGACCAGCATCGCTCCCGCCAGCAGCAGGGCGGAAAAACGGGTGTGCTTCATGGGTCCATAACATCCTTTCCAGTTGAGATGGGACCATTATAAAGGGACAACTTAAAATTAGTCTGAAATACCCAAGAACTTTTTATGAACAAAAAAGGGACCA
>CATKDV010000116.1:0-4527 GCA_949746985.1 uncultured Eubacteriales bacterium
GTATGCCTTGGGCAGACGTTTGTCATGCCAGGGGTCGTTGCGCTCCACGTCGATACCGTTGAGGATGCCCCGAATTTTGTGGGCGTTGCCCGCCACCACTCCGGCCAGGCCGTGGGCGTAGAAGTCATAGCGCAGTTCCTCAGCGTAGGAGGGGGAGACGGTGGTCACGTAGTCGGAGGCGTAGATGGCCCCCTTCATCAGGTTGATGTCCCCGTAGTAGGCCAGCATCCCCTCGTGGAAGTAGCTGTCGCTGAGACCGAACAGGTCCACCAGCAGATCCCGTCCGTACCGGCCCTGGTACTCGATGTTGTGGATGGTGAAAACGCTCTTGGCCCCCATCAGCTCGGGGACCCGCTGCCGCTCCTCCAGAAGGTAGATGGGGACCAAGGCGGTCTGCCAGTCGTTGCAGTGGATCACATCGGGACAGAACCCCACGTGGCCCGGAGTCTCGATGACCGCCCGGGAGAAGAAGGCGTAACGTTCAGCGTCGTCAAAGTGGCCATACACGTCCCAGCGCTTGAAGTAGTACTCGTTGTCCACAAAATAGTAGGTGACCCCGTCCTTCTGCAGCTCAAACAGGCCGCAGTAGGGGGTACGCCAGGCCAGGTGGACGTTGTAGTTCTGAAGGTAGGTCATCTGGCTGCGCCACTCCTCCCCCACCCGCTCATAGAGGGGGAGGATGACCCGCACATCGTGGCCCATCCGGGCCAAAGCCTGAGGCAGAGACCCCGCCACATCGGCCAGCCCGCCGGTCTTAATAAAAGGAGCGACCTCGGAAGAGGCAAAAAGAATGTTCATAAAAACCTCCGGTTCAGTTAAAAGGCTAAAGGCTGTTTGGATAAAATATACTCTTTTTTGATTTCCACTAAGCGTCGATATAGATTTACGGCAGGAACGGCAAAGCTCCGGCTGCCGGCATATGCCGGCGCGCCCAAATGACCGCCGCCCCTTTTGCTTTTCACTTTAGCCTCTTGATTTTAGCTTTTACACGATCTCATCCTTGGCGATCACCAGCGGATACGTCCCATGTCCCATCAGCGTCCTCCCCGGGCAGACGCGGACGTTCTTGTCCGCGATGGCGTAATGGAGGCAGGCCCCCTCCTGGACGGTGGAGCGCTGGAGGAGGATACAGTTTTCCACCACTGCGTCCTTCTCCACATGGACCCCGCGGGCCAGGATGGAGTTGATGACCGTGCCTTCGATCCGGCACCCGTCGGAGACCAGGGAGTTGACCACCTTGGCCTTGGGCCCGTAGTAGGTGGAGGGGTTGGACATATCCTTGGTCTTAATGGGCCGGTCCCTGCGGAACAGGTCGGCGCGGACCTTGGGATCCAGCAGCTCCATGCTGCAGTGGAAGTAGCCCCCTACCTTCAGCACCCGGGTGGCCCAGCCGTCAAAGTCAAAGACCCGGATATCCAGCCCCTCGGTAAGGCCGGGGAGCAAGACTCCCTGACTGAAGGAGTATACGTCATGGGCGGCGCACTTGTCCACCAGGTTCATCAGAAGGGCCTTGGACAGGATATAGGTCTCCAGGCTGGCCTTTCCCTTGGGGGAGGAGGGATGGACAGAGATATCGGTAACATGGTTGTCCTCGTCCACCGCCATATAGGTGGTCAGCCGGGGGTCGGCACCGGTATGGGGGACGCAGATGGCGGTGATGTCCGCCCCGCTCTTCAGGTGCTGCTCAAATATGTCGTCGATGGGCAGGTTGGCCGCCAGATCGCCCTGGGTGAGGATCACATAGTCCTGACGGATGTTCTGCAGGTAGGAGTAGATCCCCGCCAGCGCATCCATCCGGCCTCGGTACTGGCTGTTGGGGTGCTTGCCGGCGAAGCCGAAGGGGGGCAGGATGCGAAGGCCGCCGTGCTTGCGGCTCAGATCCCAATCCTTGCCGGAACCCACATGGTCCAGCAGGGACTGGTAGGAGGTATGTACGATGATGCCCACATCGGTGACCCCGGCGTTGACCAGATTGGAAAGGGCAAAGTCGATCACCCGGTACCGCCCGCCGAAGGGCACGGAGCAGGAGTTGCGCTGTTGGACCAGCTCCCGGAGGTCGGGACTCTGTTTATAGGCAAAGATGATGCCGTGAAGGTCATTCATGCTTTCGCCCCCTTTTTCACATTCTTGGTGACCATGGCGGCGGGAGAGACGGTGGCGCCATCGCCTACGGTCAGATCCTGGGCCACCACCGCGATGCCCCAGTCCTCGCTCTTGGTCTTTTTGCCGCCCACATGGGCCTTTTCCCCGATGGTGGCGCGCTCAGCCACGATGGCGTATTCCACCACCGCGCCCTTCTTTACCACCGCGCCGGGCATAAGGATGGAGTGCCGGACAGTGGCCCCCTCCTCCACGGTGACGGAATGGAACAGCACCGAGTTCTCCACCTTGCCGTAGATCTCGTCGCCGCTGGTGGTGATGGAGTGCTTGATAGCGGCCTTCTCTCCGGCGAACTGGGGGGGGCGGATGGCGCTGCGGGCATAGATGGTCCAATCGGGATCGTAAAGGTCAAAACCCGACTGCTCGGGGTCCAGCAGGTCCATGTTGGCGTCCCACAGCGAGTCGATGGTGCCCACGTCCTTCCAATAGCCCTTGAAGCGGTAAGCGGTCATGGTCTCCCCGGCGCCCAGCATGGCGGGGATGATGTTCTTGCCAAAGTCGTTGGAGCTTTTCTCGTCGGCCTCATCGGCGATAAGATACTCCCGCAGCTTGCTCCAGGTGAAGATGTAGATCCCCATGGAGGCCAGGTTGCTCTTGGGCTTTTTGGGCTTCTCCTCAAACTCGTAGATGTTGTCGTCCTTGTCCACGTTCATGATGCCGAACCGGGGGGCCTCGGCCATGGGGACCTCCATCACCGAAATGGTGCAGGCGGCGTTCATCTCCTTATGCCGGTCCAGCATCTTGGAGTAGTCCATCTTGTAGATGTGATCCCCCGAGAGGATCAGGACGTACTCCGGATCGTACTGCTCGATAAAGCTCAGGTTCTGATAGATGGCGTTGGCGGTGCCTTTGTACCAGGTGCCCTTCTCGTCCTCCCGGACATAGGGGGGCAGGATGTGGACGCCGCCGTCCATCACGTCCAGATCCCAGGGCAGGCCGGAGCCGATATAGGAGTTGAGCTCCAAGGGCTTGTATTGGGTGAGTACGCCCACTGTATCGATGCCGGAGTTGACGCAGTTGGAGAGAGGAAAGTCGATAATACGGTACTTCCCACCAAAGGGGACCGCCGGCTTGGCCACGGAGCTTGTGAGGGCCTTGAGCCGGCTGCCCTGGCCGCCGGCCAGGAGCATGGCAATACATTCCTTTTTCATCAGATCACCTCGTCTTTGATAGGGACACTTGGGAGCGCGGAGGAAAACTATAACAAGCAGGTCCTTTCAGACCTGGATTGCCCAATGGGAGCTAAAATGAAAAAGCGACAGTGAAAAAGCCATTGTACCCGTTGCCGCCGACGGCGACCAGTTCAAATAGCCTGGCTTGACTGGACACATTTCTTTTAGCTTTTGGCCTTTGGCTTTTTAACGCCCGTCTTCTTTGCCGCCGTCTTCTTCGCGGGAGTCTTCTTCGCCGCCGCCCGCCTGGCGCACCGGTAGATCACCCCGGACATGGGCGGAAGGTCGATGACCATGGACTGCTCCTGCCCGTGGCAGGGGACGTTCTCGGTGGAGATCTGGGCCTTGTCCCCCGCGCCCGTGCCGCCGAACGCCTTGTCGTCGGAGTTGAGGACCACGGCATATTTGCCCGCCACAGGGACCCCCACCCGGTAGCCCTCCCGGTGGACAGGGGAGAAGTTGCACACGATGACCAGGAAGTCCCCCTTCTTATCCTTCCGAAGGAAGGCCACCGTGTTGGCGTTTGCGTCGTCGGCCTCCAGCCACTGGAACCCCTCCCAGCTGAAGTCCACCTCCCACAGCTCCGGCCGCTGGAGGTAGAGGTTGTTGACCGCCTGGAAGAAGGCCTTCATGTCCCGGTTCTCCTGATTCTGCTCCAGCAGGTGCCAGTCCAGGGAGTGCTCGTAGTGCCACTCGTTCCACTGGCCGAACTCGCTGCCCATCATCATCAGCTTTTTGCCCGGGTGGGCCAGCATGTAGGTGTAGAAGGCCCGGACCCCGGCGAACTTGTCCTTATATTCCCCAGGGATCTTATTCAGCAGGGACCCCTTCATATGCACCACCTCGTCGTGGCTCATGGGCAGCACGAAGTTTTCCGAGAAGGCGTACATAAAGGAGAAGGTCAGATCCTTGTGGTTAAACTGCCGGAAGTAGGGATCCAGCTTGATGTAGTGGGACACGTCGTTCATCCAGCCCATGTTCCACTTCAGGTTGAAGCCCAGCCCCCCCTCGCTCACCGGGGCGGTGACCAGGGGCCAGGCGGTGGACTCCTCGGCGATCATGAGAACGTCGGAGTGGGCGGAGAACACGGCGGTGTTGAGGCTCTGCAGGAAGCTCACCGCCTCCAGATTCTCGTGGCCCCCGTGGATGTTGGGGACCCAGTCCCCCCCCTGGCGGTTGTAGTCCAGATAGAGCA
>CATKDV010000117.1:0-5281 GCA_949746985.1 uncultured Eubacteriales bacterium
CCACCAAAACGCCATGAAGCGGAAAACTTGACTACCTGAAACCCTTGTGGTACAATGATTTTCTATATTAACGGGAGAAAAGGACAACTTCTTACGAGTCAGCTGCTCTACCAACTGAGCCACAGTAGCATATAAAATTGTATGACCTTGCGGGATGGGGAAATGTCTCCTGGTGGAAGGCTATTGGCCCTCTGGCTACAAATGAGATCGTCTTGCTATTGAAGCATATCAGCGCATAGGCATTTCCAACTAAAAAGTTTACCATATTTCCTGCGCTACGTCAATCCTAAAAATTGCTTGCGCCGGATGAAAAAGTAGGATAAGATAAGAACATCTATACATGGATTGGATGGATGCCTTTTGAGGACCAGCGGCGTATTGATGCATTTGACAAGCCTGCCCGGCCCCTACGGCGTGGGGACAATGGGAAAGGCGGCCCGGGAGTTTGCAGATTTTCTGGCCCGGGGGGGCCAGACCTATTGGCAGATCCTTCCGATAGGACCTACGAGCTATGGGGATTCTCCCTACCAGTGTTTTTCTACCTTTGCTGGCAATCCCTATCTCATTGATCTGGACCTGTTGGAAGCGCAGGGACTTCTGGAGAGGGAGGAGTATGCCGGCGTGGATTGGGGGAGCGATCCGGAGCAGGTCGACTACGGTCTGCTCCATGAACGGCGCATCCCGGTGCTCCGCAAGGCGGTGGCTCGGCTGCTGAAAGTCCCGCCGGAGGATTATACCGTCTTTTTGGCGGAGAATGGCACTTGGCTTCGGGACTACGCCCTTTTCATGGCCCTGAAAGATGCAAACGGAGGAAAACCCTGGTGGGAATGGCCGGAGCCGCTCCGCCGGAGGGATCAGACCGCTTTGGCCCTGGCCCGGAAGGAACAGGGGGAGGGAGTGGCGTTCCATCAAGGGCTTCAATATCTGTTTTTTCACCAGTGGCGGGCGCTGAAGGAGTATGCCAACGGCAAAGGGGTCTACTTTATCGGGGATCTGCCGATTTATGTAGCTCTGGACTCTGCCGATGTGTGGTCTAAGCCCCATCTATTCCAATTGGACGGGGACCTGAAGCCTGTGGAGGTGGCCGGTTGTCCCCCTGACGCCTTTACTGCCGATGGCCAGCTCTGGGGCAACCCTCTGTTTGATTGGGACGCAATGGAGCGGGAAGGCTACAGCTGGTGGATCGAGCGCATCCGCCGCCAGAGGGGATTCTACGACCTGCTCCGTATTGATCATTTTCGGGGATTTGAAAGCTATTACGCCATTCCGTTTGGGGACGAGAATGCCCGCCGGGGAGTGTGGAAGCCCGGCCCGGGCATGAAGCTGTTCCGGGCTGTGGAACATGCTCTGGGCCGTCAGGCTATCATTGCGGAGGATCTGGGCTTTCTTACGGAGTCGGTGCGGCAGCTCCTGCGGGACTCCGGTTTTCCCGGAATGAAGGTGCTCCAGTTTGCCTTTGACAGCCGGGAGGAGAGCGATTATCTGCCTCACAACTATGAGAGGAACTGTGTGGTCTATGTGGGTACCCATGACAACGATACCGCCATGGGATGGCTGGAGACCTGCGGCGAGGCCGACCGGTCCTTTGCGGAGGAATATCTGAGGCTCCGCCGGGAGGAGGGCTACAACTGGGGCCTTATGCGGGGGGCCTGGGCCTCGGTGGCCGACCTGGCGGTAGTCACCGCCCAGGATCTTTTGGGCTTGGGCAGCGAGGCGCGGATGAATGAGCCGTCGACCATGGGAAAAAATTGGCGGTGGCGTGTCCTTCCGGGGGTATTTACCCCGGAACTGGCGAAGAGGCTGGAGCATGAAACACGCTTATACAGGAGAACGGGAAACCGGTAAAAAAGAAGCTGCTGCGGAGGGTCATTGTCCGCAGCAGCTTTTTGTATTGGAACGGGCCGCGCCTTTATACTGTGGGTCCAGGATATCCGCAGCCTGAGCCTATGCATCCGCCGCCGGCGGATGCGGAGGGGTCCATGGCGGCCACGCCCCGCATCCCGCTGGTGGGGAATAGGGGGTGGCTGGCCTCCCAGGGCCGGTGGCCGGGCAGGAAGAAGGTGACGAACTTTACCGAGAAGATGTCGCAGGTGATAAAGGTCTGGCTGACCTCCTCATAGAGGGTCACCACGCTGGTGCCCACGGCGTAGAGGACGCCGGCCTTCTGGGTCAAGGTCTGGGTGCCGATGAGGAACTCAATGACCACATATTCCCCCAGATTGTCATTCAAAAACTGCTGCATGGAGCCCGCCATGGCGGGGGTGTTGAAATTTTGCTCGGGCGGAGTATTGATGCCCGTGCCGTTCTGAGCCGTCATGCCCGCCATATCGGCGGCGCTGTAGGTAACGGCGGGGGCGCCGTTGGGATAAAGTCTTGCCATAGTCACAGCCTCCTAAAAATGGGTTTGGTCAAGTCTCCGCATATGCGTCTGTCGGGTTGTAGAAACAGTGGTCGCCGATGCGGATGGCAAAGACGCCCACCTTGGTGGGGAAATTGGGACGGCATTCAGGACTGTACGGATTGAAGAACCAGAGAGCGGTGCCCAGGTTGGTCAGCCGGTGGCCTGCCATGGCCCACTCCGCGATGTCCCAGTGGATCTGCTCCAGGGACATATTGTAGATGTTCTGGGCGTTATATTCCCCCCCTACGGTCTCCATGGCGCACACAAACTGCCGGGGCTGAAACACCACCTCCCGGACGGTCTTATACCGGGAGTACTCGCCATATGTAACGTTGACCCGGTTCATCACCACGCTGGCGACCGCCTTCATGCCGTTTTCCCCTTCGCCGCCCGCCTCGCATTTGATGATGCGGGCCAGTATCTCAAGGTCAGAATATGCCATTGTCTCACTCCTTTGTCCGTGGTCAGTCAGGCAGGGTAGTTTCCTCCAGCAGGGGGGTCTGCTGCTCCTGCTCCACTGTCTGCAGGTCCACCAGCCGCAATATGGCGGCCAGCAGGACCAGAAGGGAGGCGGTCACATTGACCTGCGCCGACCGCTTTGCCGCCGGGGTGCCCCCGGCCTGGGCCTGCCTGCGGGTATCCAAGGCCAAACAGAGGAAGAACCCCAGGCACCCCACCGTGATGGCGGACCCGGCACACCGGATGGGCTCCACAAGCGGGACCTTGGAGGGATCCCCACCCTCCAAGGCCAGCTCCAGCTGGCGGCGCTGGATCAGAGCCGACCACAGGGAGAGAAGGACGGCAAAGATGATGAGAAGGAGAAACATCAGCGAGACGTTCAGCATTCCCAGATCCTGTTTCAGTTCTTCCTGCTCTTCCATGGGCCATCCCTCCTGCCCGCGTCAAGCCATTCTACGTTCCGGGGGGCAAAAAGGTGAGTGGTCCTTGCCGCTGTTTGTAACCAAAATGTTGTTGCGGGAAGAAGATACGGGGGATAAAATGAAGATAATGGAAAGGAGGCGGTCCAATGCCGCGGACCTTATTTTGCCAGCTGGGGCCTTGGGCATACCGACTTTCGGTCTGGAAGGAGCAGAGCTTGAGACGGGGGAGAGACGCTCTCTCCGAAGTCCGGTTCGCCGGGGAAAAGGATCCCCGGCCCCTGGGCGTCTGCGTGGCCAAGCACAGCTCCCTCATCCGCCGCAGGCTGGGAAATGTGGACATGGGACTGCAGGAAAACAAGGCGGTGAACCTGGCCCTGTCCGCCCCCATGGTCAGCGGCGTCCTGCTCCATCCGGGGGAGACCTTCTCCTTCTGGCATTTGGTGGGCAGACCCACTGCCGCCCGGGGATTCCGGGAGGGGCTGACCATATCTGCCGGAAAGCCGGACCGGGGCATAGGGGGCGGGATGTGCCAGTTCACCAACCTTGTCCACTGGATGGCCCTTCATACCTGCCTGACCATCACGGAACACCACCATCACGACGGGCTGGACCTGTTCCCCGACTTCAACCGCCAGATCCCCTTCGGTACAGGGACTTCTATTTATTACAACTATTTGGATTACCGCCTTTACAATGGGACCCAGGCAGTCTATCAGCTTTTGGTGTGGGTGGACGGGGAGTATCTCCGGGGAGAGATCCGCTCGGACCGGCCCCAAAGATACAAATACCACATCCGTTCCGAGGGGGAGGGCTTCGTCCGGGAGAGGGGGGCAGTCTACCGGGTGGGCCGGATCTGGCGGGAGGCCATAGACCCGGCCACCGGGAACCGGGCAGAGCGGACCCTGCTCCGGGAAAACCACGCCCGGGTCCTCTATGACACAGAGGGACTGAAAATAAAGGAGTCAGAGGATCAATAGAGATGGAAGGGAAGCCTCCTGCCGGGAGGCTTCCCTTTTTGACAGGAAAAGAGTTTTTCAACTGGCTCGCCCTTGTAAGCGAGGACAAAAAATGGTATAATGTTGCGCCGAATAGAAAGAAATACCCGAAAGGGGGAGGCGCTTATGTCCATCCATGACGGTCACCGCCGGCGTTTCAAGGGAGAGTTTTTAGCCCGCCCGGATTCCTTTCCGGATCATAAGGTGTTGGAGGTGTTGCTTTTCTTTGCCAACCCCAGAGGGGATACCAACCCTGTCGCCCACGCCCTGATGGAGCGGTTCGACTCCATCTCCGGCGTGCTGGACGCAACCCCGGAGGAACTGCAGAAGGTACCGGGGGTGGGGGACCACACCGTCACCCTGCTGAAAGTGACAAAGGAGCTGGCGGGGCGGTATTTCTCCTCCCGGACCAGTATGGGGGAGATCGTCCAGACATCAGACGATGTGGAGGCTCTGCTGAAGGACTACTTCGTCGGAGCCAGGAGCGAGCGGGTGTGCCTGCTCTGCATGGACGGCAAGGGCAAGAGCCTGGGCGTCCGGGTGGTGGGGGAGGGCAGCGTCAACTCCGCCGAGATCACCTCCCGGGCCGTGGTGGAGGCCGCCCTGTCCCTCAACGCCACCCAGGCCATCCTGGCCCACAACCATGTGTCCGGGATCGCCACGCCCTCGGACGAGGACCGGGTCACCACGGACTGGTTGAACGGGGTGCTGGCCTCCGTGGGAGTCAGGCTGAGGGACCACGTGATCTTCGCGGACGACGAGATGGTGTCCATGCGGGACAGCAAGCACCCCTTTTGAAAGAACCGAAAATTTGTTCGACTTACCCCTTGCAATAGAACAGATGTTTTGATACAATGGGAAAAACGATTTGCCCGAGAGGAGGCTATCCCATGCCTGAGTTCCAAGTAGTCAGTCCCTTTGAGCCCAGCGGAGACCAGCCCCAGGCCATCGAGGCCCTGGCGGCGGGGGTGGAGAACGGCCTTTCCGAGCAGACCCTGCTGGGC
>CATKDV010000118.1:0-9637 GCA_949746985.1 uncultured Eubacteriales bacterium
CGCCGGGCGCCCCTGAGGAATGGTAGCGGCACCTGGATTCGAACCGGGGACACTACGGGTATGAACCGTATGCTCTAGCCAACTGAGCTATGCCGCCATCTCCGCCCCAAACAGGGCATGAATTAGTATACCCGATTCCGCCCGGCTTGTCAATCAAAATTTTTCTTTTTCTCTCAGATCAATCAACTTTATACCCCACGCCCCAAACCGTTTTGATAAATCGGGGATGACCGCTGGGCTCCCCCAGCTTTTCTCTCAGGCGGCGGATATGAACCATCACCGTATTGTTCCGGTCCAGGTACTTCTCTCCCCAAACCGTCTCGAACAGCTCCTCCGCCGAGATCACCTTTCCACGGTTGGCACAGAGGAGCCAAAGGATGTCAAATTCAATGGGTGTCAGACTCAGCAATTCATCGTAAAGCCAGCATTGGTGGGTCGTCCGGTTGATGGTAAGCCCATTGACGCTCAATGACTCCCCATCCTCCCTCTCCCCGCCGTTATAGTGGGTATACCGGCGAAGCTGGGCTTTTACCCGGGCCACCAGCTCCAGGGGGCTGAAGGGCTTTGTCATATAGTCGTCGGCCCCCACGGTAAGCCCGGTGATCTTATCGCTGTCCTCCGCCTTGGCCGTCAGCATAAGGATGGGAAACTGCCAATTTTTGCGGATCTCTGCGCACAAGCTGATCCCGGAAATATCGGGAAGCATCACGTCCAGCACCGCCAGGTCGATTTTTTCCCCCTCCAGTACCGCCAGCGCCTCCCTTCCGGTTCCACAGGGAAAGACCCGAAAATTCTCCCCCCGAAGGTAAACCGACACCAGATCGGCGATCTCAGGCTCGTCATCCACAACCAGAATGTTAGCTTCCATCCTCCTCACCCCTTTCTCCTTTTTCTTTATTATAGAGAAGGTCCTCTATCCCGTCAAGCGGAGGCGGGATCTTGTCAGAAAATCTTCAGGAATGCCGAACCGTCCAGTTTTTGATCCCGGCAAATACATCTCTCTGGGTGGGAGCCGCCCCGGCCACCTGGCCCCACTGGGTCAAAAGCGAACCGTTTTTAAAGCAGAGAGAAACAATAGGGGCCGTCTCAGCCATTCTGCCGCATAGGTTTACAAGTGTAGTCTCCCTTTCTTCTCCCAGGGCTTTTCTATACTGGTCCATAAGTTCCCAAGTCTCCCGATCAGAAAAGCCGGTATAGTTGAGCGCTCCTCCAGGACCCAAAAGGGGCCTCAGGTCAAAGTCAGCGCTCAGAGCTGTCTCTCCCATGTAGAGATCAAATTCCCCTTTTTTCAGTGCCTCCATAAAATCCTCCCAAGAGAGTTTTTCCAGAGCCACCTCACACCCTAACTTCTCCAGAGCGGCAGCCACCTCTTCCGCAGCCGCCGCTTTGAAAGTATTATCCTGATTGACGATCAGCCGAAGGGTCAGGGACCCCCTCTGCCGGGTCAGCTTTCCCTCTTCATTGACCGACCAGCCATCCTCGTTCAGCAGAGTCTCAGCCCGTTCCAGATCCTGCCCCCACTGCTGGGCCAGCTCTGCGTCATATCCCAGAGCAGTAGGATGGACCGGCAGAGGGGAGGGCACCCCGTGCCCTGCCAGGATCCTCTCTGCGATCTCCTTCCGGTCCACCGCCAATGCCACTGCCTGCCGGACCTTCTGACTCTTGCAGGGTCCTGACGTCAGATTGCAGCCTATATACAGTAAGGTAGTCGTGAAATAGTCGGTCGTCTCCAATCGTCCGGAATATCCCAAGGCATTGGTCCCGGTCAGGTCGGTATCCACCAAAGATATCTCCCGGGCGTCAAAGGCATAGACCAAATCATCTCCCGCCATTACCGTCCGCAAGGGTATGACTGGCAGAGGAACTTGGGCCCCTTGCCTCGCAGTAAGAGTCAGTCCCGTTTCCTCCTCGGTCAAAACATAGGGGCCCGTCCCCAGCGGCCGCTGGGGATCCTCCCCCTCCTTCACAATGGGAATGTCCAGCAAAAGGGGCAGACCTCCATTGGGTTCCCGCAGGGTGACTACAACCGTCTCCCCCTCTGCCCCAATGCTTTCTATGTCAGTCAGCCGCCCTGCATACCGCTCGCTCTGACGGGCGGTATCCAAGGAGCTCACCACCTCCTTGGAGGTCAGAGGTGAACCGTCAGAGAACACGGCTCCGGTCAGCCGAAAGGTCCATGTGAGCGCATCCTCGCTGACGATATAGCTTTCGCACAGATCGGGCTGAGCCTGAAAATGGGTGTCCAACGAAAAGAGTCCTCGGTAGACCAGGGGGGCAAAGGTCAAATTCAAGCGGTTGTTTCCCGTAATCGGATGAAACCCCGCTGCGGGATAGCAGGGCAAGATGAAATCCAACCGCTCCTCCTCCCGGACCGGTTGGGAGGACGCAGGCTTGGCCGACGGGGCCGGGGAACTGGAGGGAGCGGCGCAGGAGGACAGGGACAATACTCCCGCCAACGCCAGGGTCAAAATTCTGTCTCTCCCTTTCATGTCTCGCCGCCGCCTCTCCTCTATTTTATATTCCCAGCGAGATCAGGGCCGCCTGACTGCCTCGCTCTCCCCGGGTATACCGGTGGGACCAATACTTGTCCGGGCTGCACAGTGTACAATCCGGGGATATGTCTATATTTGTAGCCAGTACTCCGGATCGCTTCAGCCACAAGCTATTCAACCCTTTCAGGTCCACCTTGTATTTCCCGTCCTCCAGGTCCTTTATATAGGGTCTGGCGCTCTCCCCCAGGGCGCTTATCATAGCCTGGGGAACCTCCTCCCCCGTCTCAAAGCAGCACTTGGAAATGCCGGGGCCGATGGCCGCCAAAATATTTTCCGGCTGGCAGCCATAGCTCCGGACCATATCCTCCACAGCCCTCTCCACGATCCCCAGGGCCGTACCCCGCCATCCGGCGTGGACGGCAGCGATGACCCGGCGGACCGGATCATAAAACAAGATCGTAAGGCAGTCCGCTCCAAAAACCGTCAGGGTAAGCCCCGGCACATCGGTGATCAGCCCGTCGGCGTCATAGTCCACCTCCCGGTCCAGCCCCTTCCCCTCATCGGCCAGAGCGACAGAGCGCACCTTGTTCCCATGAACCTGGCAAGAAAAGACCAGCTTCTCCGGTTCTACCCCCAGGGCGGCGCACACCCGGCGGTAGTTTTCCCGGACCTTGGCCCGGTCGTCCCCCCGTCCGGTCCCCAGATTCAGGGAGGCATAGATCCCCGAGGAAACGCCCCCCTGCCGGGTGGTGAAACCGTGGATAACTCCCGCCCTCTCTAAAAGGCCGGAAGTGTGAAGGCTCAAACCTCCGACCTGCCTGTCATAAAAACTCATAGCCCCTCCTTGTCAAATCATGGGGCAGCCCCCGCCGCCCTGAAGCGGCGAGGGCTGTTTACGCCTTGCTCACATATCCTCTTCGCTGTGATACTCCTTGCAAGTGCACTTTTTCCACTTTTTCCCGCTGCCGCAAGGGCAGGGATCGTTGCGGCCGATCTTGATCCCTTTTCGGACCACAGGCCGCTTCTGCACCGTCCCGTCCCCGCCGCCGGAAGTGCCGGTGACCTTGGCCACCCGCTCCCGCCTCACCTCACCCTGGGGCTGGATACGGGCCAGGAAGATACGGCGCACCGTCTCCTCCTGAATGGCGGCGATCATCTCTTCAAACATGTCGTAGCCTTCCCGCTTATATTCCACAATGGGATCGGACTGGCCATAGGCCCGCAGGCCGATGCCCTGACGCAGTTCGGTCATGGCGTCGATGTGATCCATCCAGTATTCGTCCACTACCCGGAGCATAATGACCCGTTCCAGCTCCCGCATCAGCGGGGACCCAATGTCCCGCTCCTTAGCCTCATAGATACTGGTGGCCCGTTCCTGAAGCTGGGCCGTCAGCTCCTCCGCCGTATATCCGGAAAGCTCCTGGTCGGTATAATTCAGCTCATCCGGGCCCAAAAAGACGCCCCGGAAATGCTCGGTGGCGGCCCGCCAGGCCTCCGCATCCAGATGGTCGTGCTCCCCGATATGGCCCTGGACCGCAGCTTCGATCCCGCTGAGCATCATCTTGCGGATGCTCTGCTGCAGGTCCTCCCCATCCAGCACCTGGCGGCGCTGCTTGTAGATGACCTCCCGCTGGGTGTTCATCACGTCGTCGTACTCCAAAGTATTTTTCCGGGTCTGGAAGTTCCGGGATTCCACCTGCTTCTGGGCGTTTTCAATGGCGTTGGTGAGCATTTTCTGTTCAATAGGAGTGTCCTCGTCCACCCCCAGCTTATCCATCATGCCCATGACCCGCTCGGAACCGAACAGGCGCATGATATCATCCTCCAAGGAAAGGAAGAACCGCGTCTCGCCCGGATCTCCCTGACGGCCTGCACGGCCCCGGAGCTGGTTGTCGATCCGGCGGGACTCGTGGCGCTCGGTACCCACGATAAAGAGGCCCCCTGCCGCCCGAACTTTATCGGCCTCGGGGCGGATCTCCTCCTTATACTTGGCCTCGGCAGCCTGAAACGCCTCCCGGGCAGCGATGATCTCCTGGTCATCGGTATCGGCAAAGCCAGTAGCCTCAGCGATAAGCTCATCACTCATCCCCTGCTTGCGGAGATCCGCCTTGGCCAGGAACTCCGCGTTGCCCCCCAACATGATATCGGTACCACGTCCGGCCATGTTGGTGGCCACGGTGACGGCGCCGAACTTGCCCGCCTGGGCCACGATCTCGGCTTCCCTCTCGTGGTTTTTGGCGTTGAGGACGTTATGCTTGATCCCCTGGCGCTTGAGCAGCTCCGAGAGGAGCTCAGATTTCTCAATGGAGATGGTGCCCACCAGCACCGGCTGCCCCTTTTCGTGGCACTCCTGGATCTGACGGATCACCGCCCGAAACTTGCCCGCCTCGGTCTTGTAGACCGCGTCCTCGTGGTCCTCCCGGGCCACGGGGCGGTTGGTGGGGATCTCCACCACATCCAGGGCGTAGGTGCCGTTGAACTCATCCTCCTCGGTCATGGCGGTACCTGTCATGCCCGAGAGCTTCCCGTAGAGCCGGAAATAGTTCTGGAAGGTGATGGTGGCCAGGGTCTTGCTCTCCCGCTGAACGTCCACCCCCTCCTTAGCCTCAATGGCCTGGTGGAGGCCTTCGGAGTACCGCCGTCCAAACATGAGCCGTCCGGTAAACTCGTCCACGATAATGATCTGGTTATCCTTCACCACATAGTCTATATCCCGCTTCATCAGCCCCCGGGCCCGGATGGCTTGGTTGATGTGGTGAGAGAGAGTAGCATTCTCCGGATCGGAGAGATTTTCAATGTTAAACGCCTTCTCCGCCTTGCCGACGCCCTTGGCAGTAAGAGAGACCGTCTTGGCCTTCTCGTCCACCACATAGTCGGCGTCAATGTCCGGGTCCTCCTCCTCCTTGGAGTCGGTTTTGGCGAACCGCTGGCACTTAAGCCCCGCGGCAAAGTGGTCCACGATCTGGTAAAGCTGGGTGGACTGGTCCCCCTGGCCCGAAATAATGAGGGGGGTCCGGGCCTCGTCGATCAAAATGGAGTCCACCTCGTCCACGATGGCGAAGGCGTGTCCCCGCTGGACCAGCTCCTGGGCGTAAATGGCCATGTTGTCCCGCAGATAGTCAAAGCCGAACTCATTGTTGGTGCCATAGGTGATGTCGGCGGCGTAGGATCCCTTCCTGTCCTTGGGCTCAATGTCGTGGATCACCAGCCCCACGGTAAGCCCCAGGAAGCGGTAGAGCTTTCCCATCCACTCCGAGTCCCGCTTGGCCAGATAATCGTTGACGGTGACAATGTGCACTCCCTCGCCGGTCAGGGCGTTGAGGTAGGCGGGCAGGGTGGCCACCAGGGTCTTGCCCTCACCGGTCCGCATCTCGGCGATGCGGCCCTGGTGGAGAATGATGCCGCCGATGAGCTGCACCCGGTAAGGCCGCAGCCCCAGCACCCGCCAGGAGGCCTCCCGGCAGACGGCGAAGGCCTCCGGAAGAATGTCATCCAGACTCTCCCCATTACGGAGCCTCTCCTTAAACTCCGGCGTTTTCGCCTGGAGCTCCGCGTCAGTAAGGGCCTTGTAAGACTCCTCCAGCGCCTCGATCTTCTGCACAATGGGCTCCAGCGCCCGGACTTCCTTTTCCGAGGTGGTGCCAAACAATTTTTTAAAAAATCCCATATTTCTAATTCACCTTTCGTTCGTAGGTGTGATCCTCGCAATATAACAAGATACAGTATACCACATTATGCTCCAAGAAAAAAGAAGAATTTGTAAACAGTATTCCCGTCCGCTGAAACGGCCCGTTCTCCGGCCTTTCAAAGGCTTCCGGCCCCGGCCCTGCCTGTCTTCCCCATCTCCCCTCTCCTCCTCTCCTTAAAAAGAAATCTTCTTTACCCCGGCGGCGTTGCGTGGTAAACTTATAAAAACCCTACTCCACATCAAAGGAGGTCCCCCATGAAAAAGCCTTCTCCCCCTCCTCCCCTCTCCCTTGTCATTCAGGGCTACGGCTCCGACGGCCAGGGGGTAGCCCACCTCCCCGACGGCATGACCTGCTTCGTCTCTGGAGCGTTAAAAGGGGAAGTCTGCCTCGTTCAACTGGACAAGGTGGGCAAGACCTGCGCCTGGGGCCATGTGCTGGAGGTCCAGGAACCCTCCCCCGCCCGGCTGGAACCGGACTGCCCCTATTTCTCCTCCTGCGGCGGCTGCGCCCTGCGTCACATGACCTATGCCGAGGAATTGGAGTTCAAGCGGCAGAAGGTAGAGGACTGCCTTACCCGAATTGGAGGCTGTTCCACCCCAGTTTCTGTAATATACGGCTCCAAAAACGCGGACCGTTATCGCAATAAAGTCCAGTTCCCCATTGCCGGGACCTCCATCGGCTTCTACGCCGCCCGGACCCACGACCTTACCGACGTGGAGGACTGCCTGCTCCAACCCGCGGCCTGCTCCAATCTCCGCCGGGCCCTCAAGGGATATATGACCGCCTATCAGGTCCCCGCCTATGACGAGCGGACCGGGAGGGGCCTCCTGCGCCACCTCTATGTCCGCACCAACCAGGCCGGGGAAAGTCTCTGCTGCGTCCTTTGCAACGGCAAAGCCCTCCCCCATGAGCCGGAGCTGGCGGAGGCCCTCCGGGCCGCGGAACCCAGCCTTGTGGGCGTGGTCCTGGGGATCAACGAGAAGAAGACCAATGTGATCCTGGGCGACTCCTACCGTACCATCTGGGGCCGGGACTATCTAATGGATACCCTCCGGAGTCTCACTTTCCGGCTCTCAGTTCCCTCCTTTTATCAGGTCAACGCTCCCCAGGCTCAGGTCCTCTACGGCCTGGCCCTGGATTTTGCCGCCCTCACTGGGGCGGAGACGGCTGTAGACCTCTACTGCGGTACAGGCACCATCACCCTCTGCCTTGCCCAGCGGGCCGGGCGGGTCATTGGCGCCGAGATCGTGCCCCAAGCCATCGCCGACGCCAAAGAAAACGCCAAACGCAACGGCGTCGCCAACGCCGACTTTTTCTGCGGTGACGCCTCAGACGTGGCGGCCCGCCTGGCCGCCGAGGGTGTCCGTCCAAACGTGGTCACCGTAGACCCGCCCCGGAAGGGTCTGGCGGAGGGCGTGGTGGCCTCCATCGTCCAAATGGCCCCCGCTCGGGTGGTCTACGTCTCCTGCGACCCGGCCACCCTGGCCCGGGATGTAAAACGCTTCGCCGAACAGGGCTATACCGTCCAAAAAGCCGCCGCTGTGGACCTCTTCCCCCGCACGCCCCATGTTGAGACGGTGATTTTGCTGACAAAATAAAAATGTCTCCTGACACGGAGCGACTCCAAGGTCTCTCCCCCAGGTCACGGTATCCCACTTTTAAGGAGGCTGCAGCATGACCTGCGTCCAATATGACCCTGTGTTGGGGCTGGAGGCCTACTGTTTTCAGGGCCTCCACCAGACCTTCCCCGGTCATTTCCACCCCTACTACTTCATGGGTTTCATCCAGTCAGGCCGCCAGATGGCTGCCGTTCATGGGGTCGAGGAGGAGATCGGTCCCGATACTCTCCTCCTTTTTGACCCCGGCCTGGTCCATACCTGCCGTCCGGCGGGGAAGGAGCCGCTGGAGTACCGTTGTCTCAATTTCCCTGTGAAGAGCATGGAGTGCTGGGTGGCCGAGATCACCGGCTCTCCCTCCCGCCCCCGGTTCTCCCCCTCCCTGATCCCCGGCGCTCCCCAAGTCCCCTCTCTGCGAAGTCTCCACCGGCAAATCATAGGAAAATCCCCCGCAGAGGAAAAGGAGGAATCCCTCCTCCTTTTGCTGGGTTCCCTTCTGGAGGACTACGCCCAGTTCTCACCCTCCCCGGAGTCCCCCTCTCCCGTTCCCGTTCAGACGGCGATGGAGTATTTGAAGGCCAATTACGCCCAAAACGTGGCTCTGGCTGACCTGGCGGCCCTTACGGGCCAAAGCCGGTATCAGCTTCTCCGCGCCTTCTCCCGGCAGACGGGACTCACCCCTCACAACTATCTTATCAACCTTCGGGTCACCGCCGCCAAAGAATTGTTAGAGCAGGGGCTCCCCCCGGCCCAGCCCGCCCTGGAGGTCGGCTTTGCCGACCAGAGCCACCTGACTCGCCATTTCAAGCGCCGTTTTGGTCTCACCCCCAGCCGGTATGTCCCCTGACCCCCACCGCAATTTCTTTCAAGACAGCGGGCAAAAAAAGATCTATCCTGTCTCAAAACCCGGAAAGGAGACAGACTATAATGAAAGAAAAATGCGTTTTGGTGGCCGATGTCACCCTGCCCGCCGGAGTGCTGGCCAACACCGCCGCCATCCTGGGCGTGACCCTGGGAGCCCACTTCCCCCAAGCGGTCGGCCCCGATGTACCCGACGGTTCCGGCACCCTCCACCCCGGCATCATCACCCTCCCCATTCCCGTGCTGAAAAGCGACGCGGCGGGGCTGCGGGCCCTGCGCTCCCGGCTGCGGGAGCCTGTTTTCCAGGATCTTTTCGCCGCTGATTTTTCCGACGTGGCCCAGCGCTGCCGGACCTATTCCGACTACCTCTCCTCCGCCGCAGAAACCGGGGAACGCTCCTTCACCTACCTGGGGCTTCTTCTCTACGGCCCAAAAGAGAAGGTCAACAAACTGACGGGAAGTCTGCCGCTTTTTTGAGAAATTGATGGGTAACATACAAATTCATTTTGCAACATTCGTTTTATATCTTTCGTCTATTATTTTTTTAACTACCGTCGCATTAAAGGAGGTCTCCCTATGCCCACTCCCACGATCCTTTTTTACACTCCCTCCCCCGTCCCCTATGCCGCCAAGCTGTTCCAGCTCTGCGCCGTCCAGGGGATCAAGCTGCGGGTGGCGGAGCCCTCCGACCTGGGCCGTCCCCTCTCCGCTTTGGCCCAAGGCCTCCGGCTCGAAGAGCCGCTCCCAGCGGGGGAAGCTCTTCCCGAGTCCATGCTGATTTTCTGCCACTTTTCCGACAGGCAGCTGGACCGGGCCCTCCAGTCTCTGCGAAAAATCCAGGTCCGCTGCCTCAAGGCCGTTCTCACCCCCACCAACGCCGGCTGGACCCTTCGAAAGCTCTATGGGGAGTTGGTGGAGGAGCGTTCCCAGTTGGGCGGCGCCCCCCCTCCCGCCGATTGAGAGGGCTTATCCTGTTTTC
>CATKDV010000119.1:0-6981 GCA_949746985.1 uncultured Eubacteriales bacterium
AGCCGGGTGCCCATGAGCAGGGCGAGGGTGGTATTCACATGGTAGGAGATCTGATAGGTGCCGGCCTCCGCCACGGTGAACACGGTACCTCCGGCGTTGGCGGTGACGCCGGGGGAGAGGAGCTGGGCGTCAGGCAGGGGGATGGGGGTGCCGCCCAGGGCTACCAGGATACTGCTGCCCTGGGTGTTGGCGGCAAAACCGGAGGTGAGGGCGGGGCCAGTGGCTCCGGCTGGGCCTGTAAGCCCCATGGCGCCGGTGCTTCCGGTGACGCCAACCGGTCCGGTGGCCCCGGTGACCCCGGCAACCCCGTCCGGCCCCGTAGGTCCGGTGGCCCCCGCAGCTCCCGTGGCTCCGGTGGCCCCTGCAGGGCCTGTGACCCCCGCAGCGCCCGTGGCTCCAGCGGCCCCAGTGGCCCCGGTGGCGCCCGTGGCTCCGTCCGGCCCGGTGGGGCCGGTGGGTCCTGTGATGCCTATGGGTCCGGTGATACCGGTGGCCCCGGTGGCTCCGGCCGGCCCCTCCGGGCCCGCTGCTCCGGTGGCCCCGGTGGCTCCGACAGCCCCGGTGATGCCTTCGGCGGGGCCGGTGGGACCTGTGGCCCCGGTAGCCCCGGTGGGACCGGGGGCGATGGGAGCGGTCATGGCGGCGCTGAGCTTGCCGGTCAGCAGCATCTGCTGCTCCATGATGCCGGACAGGGTGTCCTGGACGCTTTGGTTGACCTCCATGACTGCATCCAGGTCCGCCGGCTCCTCCAGTCCGGGGAGGGTGCCCAGCACATACTGGAGCTTCTCACCCTCTGCGTTGAGGATGTGGCTCAGGCTCAATTCCTCGGCGGCGATGGAGGAGATGATCTCGTTCAAACTCCCCTCTCGGGTCAGAGGAGGATCGATCTGAGGGAAGATAGGCAGTGACATAGTGATCCCCTCCTCAGCTCAGACGGGTGATGGATAGGGTGGCGCCGGCGGAGCCGGGCAGCAGGGTGGCAGTGGTGACAATGCCAAATAGCTGCAGGGAAACCGTATCTCCGGCGTTCAGGTCCAACAGGATCTCGTTGGAGAAGTGGCTCAGAGACACTACAGGGGCCACGGTGGAAGCGGTGTTGGCCACACCGTTGATCAAAAGCCGGGTGCCAGCGGCCAGGGCCGCAGTGGAGTTGACGTTATAGGAGAGCTGATAACGCCCGGCAGTGGCCACGGTGAAGACGGTGTTGGCGCCGTTGACGGTGATGTCGGGGGAGAGGAGCTGACTGTTGGGCAGGGGGACCGGGGTGCCGCCCAGGATCACGCTGATGACCGAGCCGCTGGTGTTGGCGGCAAAGGCGGAGGTGGCGGTGACATTGGCTCCGGTAGGCCCTGTGGCTCCGGTGGCTCCGGTAGCCCCGGTGGCGCCCGTAGCTCCGGCAGGGCCGGTTGCGCCCACAAGGCCCGCGGCTCCGGCAGGGCCGGCAGCGCCGGTGGCTCCGGTAGCGCCGGTGGCTCCCGTGGCCCCCGTGGCGCCGGTAGCTCCTGTGGCCCCCGTGGCTCCGGCAGCTCCCGTGGCCCCGGTGGCGCCTTCAGCTCCCGCAGCGCCCGTGGGACCAGTGGGGCCGGCAGGACCCTGGACGCCCGGAGCACCATCAGCGCCGGTGGCCCCGGTCGCCCCGGTGGGTCCGGTAACGCCGGTGGCTCCGGTAGCGCCTGTGGCGCCGGTGGGGCCGCCGGCAGGGCCCACAGGTCCGGTAGGCCCGGTGGGGCCTGTGGCTCCCTGCATGGGGGAGGCCGTGAGGGCCCCCTGCATTTTGGCTTTCAGGAAAAGCTGGTTCTGCACGGCGGTCTCCAGCATACTGCGGACGCTCTCGTTGGCAGCCAGCACATCGCTGACCGTGGCGGCGGGACCGCTGAGACCGGGCAGAGTGCCCAGGATATATTGAAGCTTCTCGCCCTCGGCGTTGAGGATATGACTCAATCCAAGCTCCTCCATGGCGATGGAGGAGAGGATCTGATTGACTGCGTCTTCCCGGTCAATAGGCGGGTCAACAATGGGAAAACTGGGCAGAGACATGGTTGAGGCTCTCCTTTCAAGTTGAGAAACGCGCCGCGCGACGGCGCGCAAACCATCCTATGCCTTTGCCGCCGATCCGGCCCCAACAGGAACCGGATCTGCCCGTCTGCCATAGACTGAGGCGGCGGCATAGATATCCTGCCGCACATCTCGATCCCGGCTTCTTCGGGATGAACATTGGAGTTTTGAGTATGTCCATGCCTTCCTTTCCCCCGCATGGGGCGGATATGACCCGGGAAGAGGCTATAACCATGATCATTGCATCCATCGCCATGGAGGAGCTTGCTCTGAGCCATATCCTCAACGCCGAGGGCGAGAAGCTGCAATATATCCTGGGGACCCTGCCAGACACAAGTCCCTGTGCCTGCCCTGAGGATGTACTGGCGGTTAACAAAAGTGTGACCGACTTGGTGGAGGCGGTGACACAAAACCAAATGCTGTTGAAAAACAAGCTTTCCCAAGTGCTGGAGTTCTGTCCGCGTCCTTCTCCGCCTTGCAAACCAAAGCCGGCCCCTTCAGATCCTTGGGCCTGTCCCTGCCGGCCGGAGCCCTGTGAGCCTTCATGCCCGGAGTCCCATTCGGGACAAAACCGCACAAAGAGCGTCATCCAACTGATCGGACAGAAGGAGAGGATGCTGTGGAGTCCGGACTGTCGCCTGCCCTGGAAATTGCGGTGCAGTGTGGGCGAGGGGACCTGCTGTGAGGGGCACGCCTCCGCGCAGGTCCGCCTCGATCCGGAGAGGTCCTACGCGGTGCAGTATACAATGAATGTCTGCGCCGCGTCTGCAGTGGAAGGGACCATCCTTCTCAAACAGTCGCCTTGCGGCACATTTACTGAAGCGCTGCCCTTGCAGTTTTCTGTGGAATGCGGCCGGAAGACTCTGCGCCATGCCGCTGTGATACATCCTTGCAGGAACAGCGGCTGCGATGTGGAACTGTTTTTGGTGTTGGAGGCCAAAGCGCCAATATGCGTGGAGCGGGCCGTGATGGATATAATAGAACTTTGAGAATAGGTCTGTCTCTGCCAAAAAAGGCAGCCATCCCGATGGATGGCTGCCTTTTTGCAGGGTACAGCGTCAAAAAGAGTCGTAAAAGTTCTGGGGGAGGGTCTTGTCCACGTCATAAAAGTTGATCAGGTGAGATTTTATGGCGGAGACCACCCGGGCCTCGTCCCGGTCAAAGAGGGCCGCCACAATGTCGGCGTGGCTGGCCCCTCCAAAATGGGTTTGAGGCGCCTGAGAAAAACGGAGGATCTGGATCATCTGGACTCTGGAGTAGAGCTGTTTTTGCAGCTCGCAAAGGAAGCGGTTTCCGCTGATCTCCATCAGGGCCAAATGAAAGTCGCTGTCCATCTTGGCCCGCTCCCGGAAATCCCGCCGCTCCATTGCGGCGGAGCAAGCGTGGGCCAGCTTTTCCAGCCGGGAGAAATCGGCGTTGCTGCCGTGGAATACCGCCAGTCTTCCGCCCAGTATATCCAGGGAGATGCGAATGGCGCCCAGATCATAGATGTCCTTTTGGGAGAAGGAAGCGACCTCGGCAAACCGGTTGGGGTAGAGGGAGACCACGCCATCCCGGGCCAACAGGCGCAGCCCCTCCCGAATAGGGGTGCGGCTGATGCGGAGTTCTTCCACCAGCATGGTTTCTGTGATCCTCTCGCCGGGACGCAGCCGGAGGGACATGACCTCCTCCCGCACATAATCATAGACCCGTTGGCAAAGATTTATCTTTTCTTCCTGCTTTTTCATGGTACCTCCGTTGATTTATGTCTTGCGGGCTATGACCCGGCGGGCGGCAGCTGAAATATCCTCCGGCCGCATGGCGTACCGCTCTTTCAGATAATCCATGGTCCCCACCTCGCCAAACACGTCGGGGACACCGATCCGCTCCATGGGAACGGGGTAGTGCTCCGCCAGAGTTTCCGCCGTGGCAGACCCCAGGCCGTTAAGAATGTTGTGGTTTTCCACCGTTACGATGGCCCCGGTTTCCCGGGCGGCGGCGACGATGCTCTCTTTGTCGATGGGTTTGAGAGTAAAGACGTTCAGCACCCGGGCGGAGATGCCCTGGGCGGCCAGCAGTTCTGCCGCCCGAAGGCTGTCAGCCACGCAGATGCCGGAGGAGATCAGAGTCACGTCATTGCCGGGCCGGACCTCCACAGCCCGGCCGATCTCAAAGGCGGAGCCCTCCTCATAGATACGCTCGGATTTTTTGCGGGACAGGCGAATATAGAATACTCCGTAGCGGTCTTTGGTCTGGAGGAGCATATCCCGCAGCATGACCGAGTCAGTAGGCTCGATGACGGTGATCTCCGGGATGCCGCGCATGATGCCAAGGTCCTCAAAGGGCTGATGAGTGCCGCCGTTCCCCGCCGCAGTGAGTCCCGGATCGCTGCCGATAATACGCACATTCATTTTGCCGTAGGCGGCAGAAAGGAACACCTGGTCTGCCGCCCTGCGGGAGGCAAAGACGCCAAAGGTGTGGGTGAAGGGGATCATCCCAGCGGCAGACAGGCCGCTGGCCACGCCGATCATGTTGGCCTCCTGGATACCGCAGTTGATCGTGCGCTCTGGAAACTCCTTGGAGAAGGGGACCATGCCGATGGAATTCATCAGGTCGCACTCCAGATAGACGACCCGGGGATCTTCCCGGGCCATCTCTATCATGGTCTCGGCAAAGACCTTTCGCATCTCCACGGCCTCGGTTTCAACTTTATGCGCCACTCTTACTGACATGATACTCCCTCCTCTCTCAATCTGTCAAGCTTGAGCTCCAGGGCGGAGATGGCCTGAGCCACCTGTTCCTGAGTAAAGGTCATGTGGTGGTTATAGTACACGTCCTCCGCAAAGACGCAGTCCTTGCCCTTCACCGTATCCATAATGATCATGGAGGGCTTGCCCTGGTTGGCCTTGGCTGCCTCAATGGCGGACAGAAGGGCCTCCACATCATTGCCGTCCACCTGCTGCGTGAACCAGCCAAAATCCCGGAATTTCTGTGCCAGATCCCCCAGATCGCAGATATCCTGGGTAAAGCCATCAAGCTGCTTTTTGTTAAAGTCCACAAAGGCAATGAGATGATCCAGCTTATGCTGCGGGGCAAAGAGTGCGCCCTCCCAGACCTGCCCCTCCTGACACTCGCCATCCCCCAGCACCAGATAGGTGTAGCTGGACAGACCCTTCATCTGGTTGCCCAGGGCCACCCCGATGGCGGAGGACATCCCCTGTCCCAGGGAGCCGGTGGAGATATCCACCCCCGGGGTCCTGTTTCGGTCACAGTGGCTGGGAAGTCGGGTCCCGGGCTTATTGATGGAGGCCAGCTCCTCCACGGGGAAATAGCCCCGAAGAGCCAGAGCGGCGTAGAGGGAGGGACCTGAGTGCCCCTTGGACACCACCACCCAGTCCCGATCCTCCTTCCGGGGCTCCCTGGGGTCGACATTCAGTACTCCGCCATAGAGTACCGCCATCAGATCCGCCATGGACATGGCTCCGCCCACGTGGCCAAGACCCATGACGCCCAAGGCCCGAATGGTCTCAATGCGGATGCGGCAGGCAAATTGCCGAAGCTCATTGACGTTTTGTTCCATCTGTTTTCATCCTTTCTGCCTGAAATTATGGCGCTGTGGACACGGCCCTCACAGGGCTGAGTGGTAAATAGCCAGCATATCCTCCCGGGACAGGAAGACATAATTATTGCCCAAAAGCCTCTGCTGCTTTTCGATGACGCTGTCGGCAAAAACAGGGAAATCTTCCGCCTTTATGCCGTATTCCCGCAGAGGCTTCCGCGCCAGGATCCGGTTCAGCAGGGCGTCCAGCTTTTCCCAGACCTCATCTCTCTCTGTATCCATGCTCTGGGCAAGGATCTCCTCCAGCTTGCCCATGACAGCGTCGGATCTCTTCTCTCTATACTTGGCGAAAACGGGGAGGAACATGAGCTGATTGGCCTCTCCATGGGGGATGTGGAAGGTGCCTCCCAGAGGGTAGGACAGGGCGTGGACCGCCCCGCATCCGGCGTTGCCGAAGGCGATGCCGGCATAGTTGCTGGCCAAGAGGAAATCTCCCATCAGAGCGGGGGATAGGTCCTCCCCGGCCTGGATCCGGCGGTATCCCCGCAGGATCATCTCCATGGCCCGCTGGGAGAACAGTTGAGAGTAGGGGCTGGCCTTAGGGGAGACGAAGGACTCTGCGGCGTGGACCAGGGCGTCGATGGAGCTGGTGGCGAAGACCTTGTGGGGAAGACCGACCAAGAGCTGGGGAATGAGTACTGCCCTGTCGGGAAAGAGCTCCGGGGCGGCCAGGCCCAGTTTGGTATTCTTGTCCACCAGTTCGGCGATGGAGACATTGGTGACCTCACTGCCGGTGCCGCAGGTGGTGGGGACCACATAGAGGGGACGGACCTTCTCCAAGGGGACTTTCCGCTCAAACAGGGCTTCCGCTTTCCAGTTACCGCCCAGGGTCAGTAGCTTACACACGTCGATGACGGTGCCGCCCCCCACGGCAACGATCCGGCTATAGTCCCTGGTGCGGATGTCAGCGGTCAGGGCGTCGATCATCCGGTCGCTGGGCTCCCCAGAGCCGTAGCGTTCCAGGAAGAGTACATCGGTATGGGGCAGATCGGCCTTCAGATGGAGGTCATATATGACCTGGGATGTGACCACCAAATCCTTTTCTCCCAAGCCACAGGCCTGGGCGAAGGCGGAAAAGGATCCGAAGGATTCGATGGTAGGAACAATAGAAAATGCCATAGTGAACACCCCGTTTGCATTGATTTTGTTAGATGACATCGCATATAGATTGTATACAATTATATATGATTATATACTAAAATGCTCAAAATGTCAATATGAGCGGGGCGGGTGAGGGGATAAAAAAGGAAAACAGCACCCAGGAACCTTTCAGGTCCCGGGGTGCTGTTTTCCTTAAAAATACAGGGGCGCAGGGCTTAGAAGTTCTC
>CATKDV010000120.1:0-1210 GCA_949746985.1 uncultured Eubacteriales bacterium
ACGATCTGCAGCAGAGACTGGCAGGCCTGGGGATAGTTCTGGTGCAGGGCCTCGTCGTTCATGGCGGGGAAGGACTCCTTCCCCTTCTCCTTGACCTGCAGGGTCAGGGCTTCCATATAATCGGCCTCAGAGTACACCATGTCGGCGTCGGTACAGCCGGCCAAAAAGCGGTTGCTGTCGATGGAGAAAAACCCCTCGTTCTGGGTGCCGCTGGCCCGGTAGAGGTGGCGGAACACCTTGTAGACCGCGTCCCCCAAATAATTGGAGGCGGCGGTGATGGCGTTTTTGCTGCCCACCTTACCTAAAAGGTCAAAAAGCAGGTCCAAGGAGTTGACCAGCAGCTTTTTGCTCAACATGGCGGAGATGCTGCCCCGGACCACGTTCCCTTTTTCGGCGGAGGCGTCGTAAAGCTCCTCCGGCTCAATGATATTGGTCCCGTCCCGGCTCATGCTGCGCCCCAGCAGAAAGTCGGCGGAGACATGGTAGTAATCACAGGCCTTTCGGACAAAGGCAAGCCCCGGTTCCCGGGCGCCGTTTTCGTAGTGGCTCAAAAGAGCTTGGCTGATGCCCAGCTCCCCGGCGGCGACGCGCTGGCTCACCCCCCGCTCCCGCCGGAGCAGGGACAGGGTGCGGGAAAAATCTTGATTCAGTTCCATTTCTTTCTCTCCTTAAATAAACACAGTAGGTATATTATATGCAAAGCTATACCCATTGTAAAGAGAAATTTTTGGGCCAAAATTTTCCTGCTTTTGGTTGTCTTTTCCCATGCGGGGGGTGTATAATGGGGACAAATCGGCCCTTCCCCTTTTATTTGAAAACACAGGAGGAATCTCAAATGGAAAACTTTCGTTTTGGCTCTATGATCGACAAGCTGAAGGCCGCCCCCAAGACCATCGTCTTTACCGAGGGCACCGACCCCCGCATTTTGGAGGCCGCACAGCGGCTTTTGAAGGACGGCTTCCTCACCCCCATCCTGGTGGGAGAGCCCGGGGCGGTGAAGGCCGCCGCCGACAAGGCCGGCTTTGACGTCTCGGGCGCCAAGGTGGTGGACCCCCAGAACTACGGGAAGATGGACGCCATGGTGGAAAAGATGGTGGCCCTCCGCAAGGGTAAAATGACCGAGGAGGAGTGCCGCGCTGCCCTTCAGAAGGGCAACTACTTCGGCACCATGCTGGTGGCCATGGGGGAGGCCGACTGCCTGCTGGGCGGC
>CATKDV010000121.1:0-5710 GCA_949746985.1 uncultured Eubacteriales bacterium
CGTCCATCCGATGGAAAACACGATGCCGAACAGCACAGCGGAGAAGAAGCCGATGTTGGTCGTGTTGACCGAGCGGCTGCTCCCCCGGAACAGATTGACCTTGAATGCGCCGAGGAAGTTGAGCCCGAAGAAGATGACCACCAACCCGGATATCAGGTTGACTGCCGTCTGATATTCCCGCAGGAAGCTGCCCACCGTCCCGGCCAGGGCGCCCAGAGCGGTAAAGACAGCGGTAAAGCCAAGGACGAACCCCAGCGCGCCGGTCAGGGTCTTCTTCACGCTGCTCTCTCCACCGCCGGCAAAGTAGGAGATGTAGATGGGCAGCATGGGCAGCAGGCAGGGGGAGATAAAGGTGATGATCCCCTCCAGAAACGAGATCACATATTGCATTTACCGCCGCACTCCTTTCCGAGCATACCGGACGACGACCGACCGACAAATCTGCCAGTTTTTTATAGGATAGCCCATTCATTCGATCCCTTCCGTGATAACATCACACAATAAAAGCGATGCGGAATGGAAACCACATCGCTTTTCGTATGCTATTTCCTTTCTTTAGCCGCAGCTGTGGTGGCCGCAGCCGTGCTCGCCACAGGCGTGGGGCTCGTCGCCGTGCTCGTGATCGTGATGGTCGCAATGGACGGCGGGGTCGAAGCTCAACGTCCCGGTCAGCAGGGCGCTTACCGCCTCGTCCGCACTGCCGCTGATGCCGCCATACAATTTGATGCCCGCTTGAGCCAACGCCGCCTGGGCACCGCCGCCAATGCCGCCACAGATCAGAACATCCGCCCGCAGCGCGCTGAGGATGCCGGCCAGGGCGCCGTGGCCGCTGCCATTGGTGTCCACCACCTGGGAGGAGAGGATCTTCCCGTCCTCCACATCGTAGACCTTGAACTGCTCCGTGTGGCCGAAGTGTTGAAAGATCTCTCCGTTTTCGTAAGTGACCGCAATTCTCATCATGTGTTCTCCTTTCGATTTCGCGTATTGCTGATTGATCTTCTGTTTATAGCAATTCCCGCACCCATGGGAAGCGCTGCCTCCGTTGCAGAGCCAATAGTTTCCGCCCTCGATCCGCAGGGGCAGCCCGTCCACCAGCGCATCTGCCAGCTTTTTCCGGGCATCGGCATAGATCTGCTGCACGGTGGTGCGCCCCACCTGCATCCATTCGCCGCACTGCTCCTGGGAGAACCCCTCCTTGTCGATGAGACGGATAGCCTCGTACTCATCCACCGTCAAGACGACCGTCTGTTTCCCGCGTTTTCCATTCTCCGGGAAAAACATCCGTGTTTGCGGGAGATCACATACGCGCCGACATTTTCTTGGCCTTGGCATATCGCACCTCCTTCGGTCTCTCTATTGTAATCCTGTTTATGGCATATGTCAATAACAGTTCTTGACATATGCCGTAAATTGGAATATACTCTGATATGGGAGGACAGGTCATGAGCTTTGAAGATTTTTTCCCTGTATGGAATCAATTAGCGGCGGTACAAAAAAGCCGTATGATGGACAGTCTGATCACGCGGCAGATCAAAAAAGGAACGATGATCCACAATGGGAGCATGGACTGTACCGGCTTGCTGTTGGTAAAGCGCGGCCAGCTGCGGGCCTACATTCTCTCCGACGAGGGGCGGGAGATCACCCTTTACCGGCTGTTCGACAGGGATATGTGTCTGTTTTCGGCCTCCTGTATGCTCCGCTCCATCCAGTTTGACGTGACCATCAAAGCGGAAAAGGATACCGAGCTGTGGATCATTCCCGCGGAGATCTATAAAAGTATTATGGAAGAGTCCGCAACCGTGGCGAATTACACCAATGAGCTGATGGCCTCCCGCTTTTCGGACGTGATGTGGCTGATGGAGCAGATCATGTGGAAGAGCTTTGACAAGCGGCTGGCGGCCTTTCTGCTGGAGGAAAGCGCGCTGGAAGGAAGCGGCATGCTGAAGCTCACCCACGAGATCATCGGCAACCACCTGGGCAACCCCCGAGAGGTGGTCACCCGGATGCTCCGCTATTTCCAGGACGAGGGCATGGTGAAGCTGTCAAGAGGAATGATCGAGATCACAGACCCGGAAAAACTGCGGCAAATGACCTGAATGATAAAGGGCCTCCTGTGCGCCGGCACAGGAGGCCCTTCCGTATGGTCAGACTTTGTCCATGCCGCAGGCGGTGGCCTGTTCGATCAGGCAGCGGTCGTTTATCACCGCATCATAGTAGCGGTAGCCCCCGGCGAAGTTGTAGCAGTCGAAGCCGCAGCCCGTCAGGATGCGGGCGGCGATGTAGCTGCGAAGGCCGCTCTGGCACACCAGATAGACCGGCTTGTTCTTGTCCAGCTCACTCAAACGCTCCCGCAGCTCATCCACCGGGATATTGACAAAGCCGTCCATGTGCCCACAAGCAAATTCCTCCGCTGTGCGGGTGTCCAGCAGGATGACACTACCGTCCTGGGGCAGGGCGTCCACCTGCTCCAGGTACCACTGCTTCACCACTCCGTTTTGCAGGTTCTCCACCATGAAGCCCGCCATATTCACCGGATCCTTGGCGGAGGAGTAGGGCGGCGCGTAGACCAGGTCCAGATCCTTCAACTCGGTGGCCTTCATGCCGCAGCGGATGGCGGTAGCGAGCACGTCGATGCGCTTGTCCACCCCCTCGTAGCCCACAATCTGGGCCCCCAGCAGGCGGTAGGTCCCCTTTTCAAAGACCACCTTCATGGTCATCATCCTGCCGCCGGGGTAGTAGCCCGCGTGGCTCATGGGGGAGAGAATGACCTTGTCCACGTCCAGCCCGGCCTTTTGGGCGCTTTGCTCGTTGAGCCCGGTGGCGGCGGCGGTCATACGGAACACCTTGATGACGCTGCTGCCCTGGCTGCCCCGGTACCGGCTGTCCCCGCCGCAGATGTTGTCCGCCGCAATGCGTCCCTGCTTGTTGGCCGGCCCTGCCAGCGAGATGACCGCGTTCTCGCCAGTGACGAAGTGCTTCACCTGCACCGCATCGCCCACGGCGTAGATGTCCGGGACGGAGGTCTCCATCCGGTCGTTCACCACGATGCTGCCCTTTAGCCCCAGCTTCAGCCCGGCGGCCCGGGCCAGGTCGCTCTCCGGCGTGACCCCGATGGCCAGCACCACCATGTCGGCGTGGAGGGGGGCGCTGTCCTTCAGCAACACGTCTATGCCGTTGCCCTTCCGGGAAAAGCCCTCCACCGTGTGGCCCAGGGCCAGCTTGACCCCGCCCCGGCGCATCTCGCCGTGGATGAAGGCCGCCATGTCGGCATCAAAGGGGTTCATCAACTGCTTGGGCCGCTGGACGATGGTCACGTCCATGCCCAGCTCCCGCAGGTTCTCCGCCACCTCCAGGCTGATAAAGCCGCCCCCCGCCAGCACGGCGGACCGGGGGTGGTGGGCGTCGATGTAGTCCTTGATGCGGAGGGTGTCCTCCACCGTCCGCAGGGTAAAGACCCTCTCCAGCCCCACCCCGGGCAGCCGGGGCTGGGTGGGCTTGGCGCCGGGAGAGAGGAGCAGCTTGTCGTAGGCTTCCTCAAACTCCTCCCCCGTTTCCAGGTTCTTCACCGAGACGGTCTTTTTCTCAGGGTGGATGGCGGTGACCTCGTGGTGCACCCGCATATCTACCCGGAAGCGGGCGAAGAAGCTCTCCGGGGTCTGGAGGGTCAGTTCTCTGGCGTCGGCGATGGTCCCGCCGATGTAATAGGGCAGGCCACAGTTGGCGTAGGACACATATCCCGAGCGCTCAAAGACCACGATCTCCGCCTGCTCGTCCAGCCGGCGTAGCCGGGCCGCCGCGGTGGCGCCCCCCGCCACGCCGCCAATGATGACTACTTTCATATCAGCGTTCCACCTTTCCTGTATAGGCGGTAATGCCGCCTACATTTTTTGCGTTGGCATAGCCCATTTGCCTCAACAGTCTTACCGCCTGGCTGCCCCTTGCCCCGCTGTGGCAGTAGACAAAGAGCGGTGTATTCCGATCAGCGGGAAGCGCATCCTTACTACCCAGGGCCTGTAGGGGGACGTTGACGCTGCCGGGGACATGGCCACCCTGATATTCCTGAGGAGTCCGAACGTCCAATAGCACCCCACCCGGCGTGGCCCGAAACTCCTTTACCCCATGGTCAATATCAGGGCCTTTCAGAAAATCGAAAAATCCCATCTATGATCCCTCCTTAAAGTATAGAACATCCGATCCCACAGCTTTCGCCGGTAGCGATAGCGGACTTGCCTTTTGATCTCGTTTGCGTATCCCCTTTGTTCTTTTTACAATTATAGCATAACAAAGCGGGACAGCATAGTTCTGTGATGTGGTCACAAAAACCAAGTCACCCGGTATCTCCCGACTGTGAGTGGAGGCTCTAAGTTTGACAGATCATTTGTTGGCTAAGCGTCAGCGTCAAGGGACTACTGAGGCATAATGATTGTCCTATGTAACGAGAAAACCAGGAAGCCGCAACAGCATTCCTGAAACTTTTGAAAAAGAGGAACACCTGAGCAGAATTCAAAACTCAGGCGTTCCTCTTTTTCATTGTTTAGCGTATCAGTTTTTGACGGGCTTTATCTTTCTTCAGATTTTGCTGACCACATAAAATGCCACAGACAGGCGTGGAGCATATGGAGACCGCACCGCCAAAGAGTTCTAAAGAGCAAGTGATATGGAGCGGAAATGGCTATAAACGCTTGCAAATCGTCACAAGAAATTTTTGGTAATTCATTGTTTACTGTAAGGTAAGGGCTACCGCACTTATCATTTTCCTGCTTGACAATTGCAAATTGCATTTGTTGATTTTAGGTTGTATTTCTCCTATTGATGTGATACAATAATCTTAGAAAGGAGTTGGCGCTTATGAAGGTCAGTACCAGCACTCTGGTATCCATCACCGAGGCCAATCAGAATTTTTCTAAAGTCGCCCGGCTGGTGGACGAAAAAGGTTCCGCTGTGATTTTGAAAAACAATGTGCCCCGCTATCTGGTCATTGAATTCAGCCAGGCGGAGAAAATACAGGAGGCCGAAGATGAGGATGTGCTTGCCATTTCCTCTCGTCTGATGGCTCAGAATCAGGATGCCTATGAGGTTTTAGCACAATGAGGCGTTTGAGCAAGCGGCAGGTTCTTCTGCTCCACGAACAACTCTTGTCGCAAAGCGGAGGACTGCAAGGCGTTCGGGATGAGGGCTTGCTGGAGTCTGCTCTTGAGGCACCCTTTCAAGCCTTCGGTGATACCGACGCCTATCCCTCACTCCAGCAGAAGGCCGCCCGCCTGGGTTATGGACTGATCAAAAACCATCCCTTTGTGGACGGTAACAAACGCATCGGCACCCATGCCATGCTGGTGTTTCTGGCTCTCAATGGCGTGGAACTATCCTACTCTCAAAAAGAGCTTTCCGACATCATCTTAACAGTAGCCGCAGGCGAAAAAGAATATGAGGATCTTCTCGGCTGGCTGCTGAAGCATCAGGAGGGGTAACCATAGTTTTGACCACATGACCCACCACAGTTGTGAGTGGAGTATATGGAATTACTGTAGCCGAAGAGTTCTAAAGAACAAGCGGAACAAAGCAAAAGTGGCTATAAACAATCAGAAATAGTTATAAAAATATTGATTTCACGGTTCGCAACGCTGAGGTCGTGGGTTCGATCCCCATACCGTCCACCAGTTAAAAATGAATCCGGACCTATCCATTGGGGATAGGTCCGGATTCATTTTTC
>CATKDV010000122.1:0-11104 GCA_949746985.1 uncultured Eubacteriales bacterium
CCCATTCGCAAGTTAGTCACCGTCCAAGCCGAATGCGGCCTTTTGACGGCGCAATATGTCTCAAAACGGATGCACATACAAAAAGGAAAGGATGATGCGAAATGAAATTCAAACGTATTTTTGCCGCGGCCCTCACCCTGTCGCTGGCGCTGAGCCTCGCCGCCTGCTCCGGCGGGGATCAGAAAGGACCCGGAGCCAGCGCCGATCCCTCCGCGAACGTGGGAGAGAATGGAGGCGGCACCTTTATCGTCAACATGGGCGCCGATCCCACCACCTTCAACCCCGTCCTCAAGGGCGACGACGACGGCCACCTGATCTACCAGAACGTGTTTGACGGTCTGTTGGAGCTGAATATCAACAGCGAGGTGATCCCCGGTCTGGCGGAGAGTTGGGACATCTCCGACGACGGTCTGGTGTATACCTTCCATCTGGCCGAGGGGGTCAAGTGGCACGACGGCGAGCCCTTTACCTCCGCCGATGTGAAGTATACCTATGAGCGCATCATGTCCGACAACGGCTTTAACGGCGCCACCCTCTCCAACGCGCTGGAGAGCATCGAGTGCCCCGACGACAACACGGTAGTGCTGAATCTGAAGTCCGCCGACGCCACCCTGCTGGGCAGTTTGGCCTGGTATGAGCACTTTATCATCCCCAAGCACATCTATGAGAACGAGGCCGACTGGGCCACCTGCGAGGCCGCTACCCGCAAGCCCATCGGCACCGGCGCGTTCAAATTTGTGGATTATCAGCAGGGCTCCAGCATCACCTTGGAGAAAAACCCGGACTACTTCAGGGGTGCGCCCAAGGTGGACCGGCTGATCTTCTCCATTATTCCCGATGATGCCACCGCGGTCCAGGCCTTCAAGAACGGAGAGCTGGACCTGCTGACGGGGGTCCCCAACTCCGACGTGCCCGCCATGCAGCAAGACCCCGAGGTCAAGATGGGCGTAATGACCGCTGCCCGCCGCTATCAGGTCATCTGCAACATGGAGAATGAGACCATGAGCAAGTGGGAGGTCCGCAAGGCTGTCGCCCTTGGCATCAACCGGGAGGAGATCTCCCAGAAGGGCACCGGCGGACTGCAGGCTCCGGCCTACGGCTTCTATCCCCCCTTCCTGGATTGGGCCTATAACGCCGACGCCGACATCGGAGAGCGGGACGTGGCCCAGGCTCAGCAGCTTTTGGAGCAGGCCGGCTACACCAAGGACGCCAACGGTATGTATCTGACCCTGACTCTGGACGTGTTCACCGGCGGAACTTACGGTGACTGCGGCAAGGTCATGGCCGCCAACCTGAAAGAGGTCGGTATCGACCTGAAGGTGAACATCATCGAGATGGCCGCTTGGGCGGAGAAGATCGAGGCGGGCAATTATGAACTGGCCATGATGGCCGGCTTCCAGGGCCCCGACCCCGACGCTATGGCAAAGCGGATCGGCACCGGTGCTGTGATGAACTATTCCAAGTACTCCAACGCCAAGGTGGACGAGCTGCTGGCCAAGGGCAAGGTCCTGGTCACTCACGAGGACCGGGGGGCCTGCTATAAAGAGGTCCAAGCCATTCTGGCCGAGGATCTGCCCATCATCCCCATCGTGGAATTCGCCCAGTACTATGCCTGCCGCAACAATATCAGCGGCGTGCCCTATATCGACAACATCACCGACGTTCACGACAGCAACTATAGCAAGGTCGCCATGAACTGAGACGGAATGGCATAAGGGGAGGAATGGCCTCCGCCAAAACGGCGGAGGCCATTCTGAATATCTTCCCGGTCACAACGGAGAAAGGGAGGCTCTCTTCTTGAGATGAAAAAATATCTGCTCAAACGCATTCTGATGGCCTTTGCCATCGTAGCCTTTGTGGTGCTTCTCAATTTCACCATCATCAAACTGGCTCCCGGCAATCCCGCCCGGATCATGGCCGGCTTCGACAATCCCTCCCAGGAGCTGATAGACGCTCTGACAAAGAAATACGGCCTGGACCAACCCTTCCATATCCAGTTCTTCCGCTACGTCTCCACCCTTCTCAAAGGGGATATGGGGGACTCCTATCTGTATAACCAGCCGGTCTCTCAGCTCATCCTGAGCCACATTGGCCCCTCCCTGCTCCTGTCGGGGATCAGCGCCATTTTCGCCGTTGTCATCGGAGGGGGGCTGGGGCTGTATGCCGGGAAGAATCACGGCACTTTGCTGGACCGGTGCTTTTCCGGCGTCGCCTATGTGCTCAATGCCATGCCCTCTTTCTGGGTAGGCATGATGCTCATTTTGCTTTTCGCTTCCACCTTTAAGCTGCTGCCCACCCAAGGCATGGTGGATATGCGGGCCAACTATACCGGCTTTGCCCATATCGCAGACGTGGCAAGGCACATGATCCTGCCCTGCGCCACTTTGGTCGCGGTCCAGATCCCAACCTATTTCCGCATCACCAAGTCCTCTGTGATGCAGGTGATGGCGGAAGACTTCATCACCACCTTTCGGGTCACCGGAATGAGCGAGGGGAAAATATTCCGCAAATATGTGCTAAAAAACGCCATCCTGCCCATCATCACCATCTTTGGCATCAATCTGGCCTATGTGGTGGCAGGCTCTACCCTGATCGAGATCGTGTTTTCCTGGCCGGGGATCGGCGCGTTCATGTACCGGTCCATTCTGATGCGGGACTATAATGTACTGATGGGCGTTTATCTGATCATCGCCATCTCGGTGGCCATTGTGATGATCGTGATGGATCTGCTCTACGCCTGGCTGGACCCCCGGATCCGCTACGAGTAAAGGAGGCGCTTTCAAATGGAAAAACTTCGAAACGGCTGGAAGCGCCTGTGCGGTCTGGTACGGGCCAGCCGGCAGCTGCAGATCGGCCTGATCCTGCTTGCGGTGGTGCTGGTGGTGGTGGCCGCCGCCCCGGCGCTGGCCCCCTTTGACCCCTATTTCCTGAGCGACGACCTGCTCAATCCGCCGGGCAGCGGCGGACACATCCTGGGCACCAACAACATGGGCCAGGATATTTTGAGTATGATCATCTATGGAAGCCGCACCTCCCTGGCCATCGGCATCGTCTCCGCCCTGCTCTCCGGGATCATCGGCACCCTGCTGGGAGCCTATGCCGGATATTTCGGCGGCTGGCTTGACAAATGCGTGGCGGAGATCACCAATATCTTTTTGATGATCCCCACCTTCTTCCTCATTTTGATCATTGTGGCCCTGTTTGGCAGCAGCATGGTCAACGTGATGCTGGTCATCGGCCTGACCTCCTGGCCCAGCAACGCCCGGATGATGCGGGTGCAGGCTATGAGCCTGAAGGAGCGCACCTTTGTCAAAAGCGCTGTGGCAATGGGGGAATCCCGCACCCGCATCCTGTTCAAATACATCATCCCCAACGGCCTGTTCCCCATCGTGGCCAATACCACTATGGATGTGGCCAAGGCCATTCTTACCGAGGCCAGCCTCAGCTTTTTGGGGCTGGGCGACCCCAACGTGGTCAGCTGGGGGCAGATGATATTTGACGGAAAGCAGTATCTGTCCAGCGGCGGTTGGTGGATGTCCACCTTTGCCGGCGTGGCCATTGTACTGATCGTGCTCATCTTCTATATGATCGGCGATGGGTTGAACTATGCGCTCAACCCCAAGATGAAGAAGATTTAAGGGGGGTGGACATATGGCAATCTTAGAAATCAGAGACCTGTGTGTCACCTATCTCTCCGGGCAAAAGCGGGTCAAGGCGGTGGACCATGTCTCTATGGACATCGAGCAGGGAGACTCTCTTGGCATCGTGGGAGAATCCGGCTCCGGAAAGTCCACCATGGCTCTGGCTATCCTGCGCCTTCATGATCCCCGGGTCACCGAGGTCACCGGACAGATCCTTTTTGACGGCGAGGACCTGCTCTCGGCCGATCCGGACCGTCTCAAGCAACTGCGGTGGAAGGAGCTTTCCGTGGTGTTCCAGCGATCCATGAACAGCCTTAGCCCCGTCCACCGGA
Organism: uncultured Eubacteriales bacterium; assembly: GCA_949746985.1. GTDB lineage: Bacteria > Bacillota > Clostridia > Oscillospirales > Oscillospiraceae > Vermiculatibacterium. The sequence continues at coordinate 3,974 of CATKDV010000122.1, forward strand.
TCGGCAAACAGTTTGAGGACATTTACCGGGTCCACGAGCCAAAGGCCTCCACCAAGGACATCCGGGCCAGGGTGGTCCGGCTTTTTGAGATGGTGAACTTAGCCCCCCGTGTGTATGACCTATATCCCCACGAGCTCTCTGGCGGGATGCTCCAAAGGATCAATATCGCCTTGAGCCTGCTTTTCGATCCAAAGCTGCTCATTATGGACGAGGCCACCACCGCCCTTGACGTGGTGACCCAAGGGCAGATTTTGAGCGAGATCAAGGACCTGGAAAAGCAGATCTCCGTCACCCGCCTTATGATCACCCATGACCTTTCCGTGGTGGCCACCTCCTGCAAAAAGATCATCGTGATGTACGCCGGACAGCTGATGGAGTTTGGGTATGTGGAGGACGTGCTCCGGCACCCATACCACCCCTATACCCAAGGGCTGATCCAGTCCTTCCCCTCCCTCCACGGCGATAAGAGCGCCCTGAAGTCCATCCCCGGCACGCTTCCCGACCTGGCCGCCCCGCCGGAGGGCTGTATCTTCGCCCCCCGGTGCGGCAAAGCCTGCGACGCCTGTTTCCGGACCCGGCCCGGCGAGGTCCGGATGGACGGGGTACACAAGGTCGCCTGTCATCTTTACAAAGGAGGTGAGCGCCAATGAGCGGACAAAAGGAACCTCTTCTGAAGGTAGATCAGCTGAAAAAGTGGTACCGCCAGCGGGGCGACAGCGGGCTTTTTTCCTTCGGGAAAGGAAAGAAATGGATCCAAGCCGTTGACGGAGTAGACTTTACGGTCAATGAGGGGGAGATCTTCGGCATCATTGGCGAGAGCGGCTGCGGAAAGTCCACCCTGGGCCGGCTTCTGGTCCGTTTGGAGGAACCCAGCGGCGGCGAGGTCTATTTTCAGGGGCGGGCCAGCGGCGATATTTTGAAGGAAGACCCCAAAAAATTCCACCGCATGGTCCAAGCGGTTTTTCAAAATCCCTTTGATACCTTTACCCCCAACGACACCATCGGCGCTATCATGACCCGGCCCTTGAAACTCCACGGGATCGGAGAAAGCGACGCGGAGAGGACAGCCCTGTGCGTAAAGGCGCTGGAGGAGGGCGGACTCATTCCCGCCGAGGATTTTCTCAGCCGCTACCCCCACGAGCTTTCCGGCGGACAGCTCCAGCGCATCTCCATCCTCCGCAGTATGCTTTTGGAACCACTGTTCCTTGTGGCGGATGAGCCGGTCTCCATGCTGGATGTGTCTGTGCGGGCGGACATCATCAATATGCTCATCGACCTGTGCCGGACCCACCATACCGCCATCCTTTTCATCAGCCATGACATCGCGGTGATCCGCTATATCTGCCAGCGGGTGGCGGTGATGTATCTGGGCCGCATCGTGGAGATGGGAGAGACGGATATCGTTATCCAAGACCCCAAGCACCCCTATACCCAAGCCCTGATCTCCAACTGCGCCTCCATCGACCTTACCGAGGATAAGCAGGTCCTCCACATCGACGGAGAGCCTCCCTCCCCGGTAGATCCCGGACCGGGCTGCTATTTTGCCAACCGGTGCTTTAAGGCCTGTGAAAAGTGCTTCCAAGAGTACCCGCCCCTTCAGCAGCTCCCCGACGGCAGATGGGTCAGCTGCCACTGTCTGGACACCGAAGAAAAAAAGGAGACTTGATCATGGATCTGAAGGATATTCTCTCCCGCGTTCCCGACTATCAGGAATTTTTCACGGTAGACGAGATGGACAAACGCACCTTGGCCTTGGCCCAGGAGTTCCCCGATGTGGTGAAAGTGGAGCAGATCGGCCGTTCCCGCTGGGGCCGGCCCATCCACTGCCTGGTGATCGGCTCCGGCAGCCAAAACGCCTTGGTCTTTGGCTGCCCCCACCCCAACGAGCCTATCGGCGCCATGATGCTGGACTTTCTCACCCGCGAGCTGGCGGAAAATGAGACCCTGCGCCGGGAGCTGGACTACACATGGTATATCGTCAAGACCAGCGACCCGGACGGCACCAGTCTGAACGAGGGCTGGTTCAAGGGACCTTTTACCATCACCAACTATGCCCGCAACTTCTACCGCCCGGCCTATGCCCAGCAGGTAGAGTGGAGCTTCCCCATCGACTACAAGACCCTCCGGTTCGATTCCCCCATCCCCGAGACCCAAGCCCTGATGCGGATCATTGATGAAAAGCATCCCACCTTCATCTATTCCCTTCACAACTCCGGCTTCGGCGGCTGCTACTGGTATCTGACCGACGGGGACGAGGCGCTCTATAAGCATCTGTACGAGACCCCCGCCCGGGAGGGCATCCCCCTCAGTCTGGGAGAGCCGGAGATGCCCTACTGCGAGGAACTTTACCCCGGCATTTATAAAAGTGTAGGGGTCATCGCCCACTATGACTATCTGGAAAAATTCATGCCCGGCGCCGACCCCGCCGCCCAGCTCACCTCCGGCACCTCCAGCGACGAGTACGCCAATCTTCGCAGCTCCTTTTTGGTCCGCTCCCTTATCAACGAGATGCCCTACTTCTTTGATCCCCGGGTGGACGACACCTCCCTTTCCAAAAGGAGCCGGCTGGAGTGCCAGCTGGAGTGCTTTGAGGCCAGCGAGAAGCTGATGGTCCTGATGAAGGAGCTGTGCGATAAGGTCCGCCCCTGCATCAAGACCTGGAACCCCTTTTTCCTCTCTGCCGAGGACCGGCTGGCGAACGGGACCGACCTGAGCGCCAACAAGGAATGGGCAAGGAGCAACCCCGAATTCCAAAAGCCCGCCACGGTGGCACAGGAGTTTGATAATCTCTATATCTCCCGGTTCTATCTGAATTTGAACATGGCCATCCTCCGCCGGGCCTGCATCTATGAGAAGGAGCACGCCCAAGATCTGGACGAGCAGACCCGGCAGATCCTGGATGAGGTGGAAAAGGCCGCCGGGGAGCGGCTGGCCGCCGACAGCGCCTTTTTGGAGGAGCACATGAACTACTCCGCCATCCCCATCCAAAAACTGGTCCGTATCCAAGCCGCCAGCGGCCTGATCTACGCCCAGTATGTCCACGAGAAAAATGCCTGACAAAAGGGCCGCCCCGGCAAACACGGGGCGGCCCTTCTTTATGTCCTTATTGGGGGGCATTAGCAGGCAAAGCCCACCACCCCAAAGGCGCTGGGTCCGCTGTGGGTGGTGATGACCCCGCCGCTCTTGATCCAGGTGACGGTCCGGAATCCCAGGTCCTTCGCCGCCGCGTCCACGGCGGCCCTCACCTCATCGGGAAAACCGGGGGTCCAGATGAGCCACAGCTCCTCCCGGTCCAGATCGTGCCGGGCGGCGTAGTCCCGGACAAGCTGGGGGGCCAGCTTCAGGAGCTTCCCCCGCAATTTTTGGGTGGCCACCAGCTTCCCCTCCACAAACTCGATGAGCGGATGTATGCCCAGCACCCGGCCGGCCAGGGCCACAGCGTTGCTCACCCTCCCCCCGGCCCGGAGGTATTCCAGGTCGTCGGGGATAAAGCACATCCGCACCCGGTCAATGAGGGATTCGGCTGCCTTCGCAGCCTCCTCCATGCCCCAGTCTGGGTTCTCCTCCAGCAGCCGGGCCAGGGAAAGCACCACCGCCCCCTGCCCCGCACAGGCCACCCCGGTGTCCAGGCTCCTCACGTACCCCCGCCCCTCGGCGGCGATGAGGGCGCTCTGGTAGGAACAGGTGGTGGCCGCCGAGTAGGCCAGATGTAAGATCTCCGCCTGAGGCCATTTTTCATGGGCCTCGTCAAAGGCCCGGGTGAAATCCTCGGGCACACTGCCGCTGGTCTTGGGCAATATCCCCGTGCGGTCATAAAAGGCGCAGATCTCCTCCGATGGGAAGCTGCCGTCGTCCTTTGTCTCCGCGCCGAAGGTGATGTGCATGGGCACGATCTGAATATTGTATTTCTCCGCCAACTCCGGGGGGATGTCCGCCCCCGTCTCCGCCATCAGCAGGAGTTTTCTGCTCTGGTCCATATTCTTCCCCGCCCCTTCCGGACAATTTAACTGATTCTGCATGGTAAGGGCATCATACCATATTTCAAGTCGGTTTTCAATGACCTGTTATGACACAAAAAAAATGGACCCGGCATGGCTGCCGGGTCCCGGTAGGTCTTATGTTATGCCACATTCTCCGCAAGGCTGCCCACCTCGCCCCGGTGGATAGGGCGCAGATCCACCAATTCACAGAAGTCCATAGGCCGAGTCAGGGAAGGGGCCAGGGCCATCTCCGCCGCCCCGCTCTCCTGAAGCAGTTCCGCCACAAACTCAGAGCAGAATTTGTGATACCGCCGGGCCAGCCTCAGGCCCAAAAAGCAGGCCAGAGTCCCCAGGAGACTGTAATGGTACTCCTCCCGGTTATTGTACATCACCTGAAGCCGCCGGCGAAGGAACTGATATGTATCCTCGGTAACCTCCAACCCGTAGAGGCAACAGGGAATGTGAGGGTGCAAGGAGAAAAACCCCCGGTCCGCCCGCTCCTGGATCAGCCCCGCGGGCAGAGCCATCCGGGGATTTTTCCGCGCAAAGCTGTAAAAGGGGCCGGAGGGGCCCTCCAGTCCCAGGGAAGCGTGAGTAAACTCCCCTTCCGTAAAACGGTGGATCAGCCTGGAAAAGTAGGTTTCCGACCGGGTAAGCAGCAGGTATACGGTTTTGGTTCCCTGAGTCGTTGTCATGGGAAGCCCTCCTCTTGTTGGTATAGACAGTATAGCACATACTATCGGGTATGTCCTGAAGAAAGTATTAAGTTTTTTGGAAAAAATACTTTTTCTTGCGGTAGAGTCCGACAAAATGTGGAAAGAAGGCTTTTGGCTCCCCCTTACCCTTGACAAGGTGAGAAATGCTGTATAGTATAAACTTAGAACCTAAAATAAGGGAGGACTCCGCCATGAAGCAAAAGCTGCTGGCGCTATCTCTGTCCCTCACCCTGTGCCTGTCCCTGCTCCCCACCGCCCTGGCCGCCGGGAAGACCTATGACCAGGCGGTGAAAGAGCTTCAGGAGCATGACTCCCAGCTCACTTTCAAACAGAGCTTTGAGACAGAGTATGGCACGGTTTTTGTCTGTGACAGTCCCAATCCCCACGCAAATACCGGTTGGCTGAGGTTTGTCACCAAGGCCCTCTGCGCCAAGGGAGAGGGGGAGGTCGTCGGCCTTCCCCACCCCCGCCACAGCATTTGGTGCAACACAAAGCCGCCGCTGACAGCCCAGCTCAGCGACGACAAAACTACCTTCACCTATACCTACCACTATGACGAACCCCTCATCAATGGTCTGGGGCCCATGCTCCGCCCTGCGGGAGACTTCATCTATACTCTGGACCTGACCACCGGGGAGGTGACTGAGAACGTCCCCGCCATCCCTGAGGACTACAACACCTACGCCGCCGCCCTGGAGCGGGTAAAAAACCAGGAAGGCTGGAAAGTGGAGCAAACCCTGGAGGCCCCCGCCTGTACTCTGCTGCTGCGGTACTTTCAGGCCGATGATGGCCGAAGGTCCTACTTTCTGACCCAGGTCAATAAGGTCGACACCCTCTCCTTTGTGGAGGGGCAGGTATACGACCACACTCTGACCATCACCCGGGATGACGGCACCGGGGAGGCCGGGTTTCCTGTCTACTACACCCACCGGGCGCCCGATACCCTCACGCTGAGCGAGGATGGGACCCTTCTCAACTATGCGTACAGCGAAAATCTGGAGGGGGAGTTCAGAAGCGTGGCCCTGGAGCTGGAACCGCCTATCACCGAGCCAACAGAGACCCCCGCCCCGACCCAGCAGCCCGGCAGTCTCAACAGCCAGGCCGAGAAGTTGGCAAACAAGTTGAAAACCCTGGGCCTGTTTCTGGGGGACGAGCACGGCAATTTCAATCTGGACAAGGCTCCCACCCGTGTGGAGGCCCTGGTCATGCTGATCTGCGCCCTGGGGGAGGAGCCCCAGGCCAAGGCCGCAGGCAAGACCCACCCCTTCACCGACGTGCCTGCCTGGGCCGACGGCTATGTGTCCTGGGGCTACGCCAAGGGGTACACCAAGGGCGTTTCCGCCTCAGAGTTTGGGACAGAGAGTACCGCAAGCTGCGAGATGTATCTCACCTTCCTGCTCCGAGCCTTGGGCTACACCGAGGGAGCGGGGGCGGACTTCACCTATGACAGGCCCTTCCTTCTGGCCTATGACACAGGGGTGTTCCTCCCCTGCATCGACTTTATCGACTTCCGCCGTTCCGATGTGGTGGAGGCCACGGTAGCGGCCCTGTTCGCCTTTGAAAAGGGCGGCTTTTCTATCCTCCATGAGCGGCTGGCAAAGGCAGGAGCCTTCACCCAGGCCCAGTTTGACGCGGTTTTTCCTGTCAACCCGTTTTTAGAGGTTCGGCAGGTACAGACCGCTGTGGATCAGGCCATGTCCGAATACTGGGCGGAGGTCCAGCCCGAAAACTCTACCGCAGTCCGTACCCATACCACCATTTTGCTGGACTACGACTACAGCGCCGCCGCTCAGGCATACACCGTTCTGGTCCTGTCCCTTATGGTGGGGCAGGAGTTAGTGGATGGACAGGTCCAGACCCCTCTCGCCAGTGCCCTCAACGCATACTCCGTCCAACTCTCCTCCGATTTGAAGCTGCAGTACGCCACCTCCTTCTCCACCCTGTGGGGACAGGACTGGAAAAACCTGATCGGACGTTACAACAAACTTTTCTCCGAGGAGGAACTGCAAGCCCACGCCAAAGCCAAGGCCAAATTCCCAACCTCCACACCCCAGCCGGAGACTCACGGCTCCTATTCCCAGGCGGTAGCCGAACTGCGAAGCGGATTGGGCCACAGCAATGAGCAGACCTTTGAAACAGACGACTGCACCGTCTTCGTCTTTGACCGGGGCGGCTTTATGAATGCCCCCTCCGGAGCCATCCAGATCATCTACAAGGCCGGCTCCCTCCTGGGGGACGGCTATGTGCTGGACCCGCCCCATGTCCGCAGCGGGTTGCGCATCACCCCAGCCGACTCCATAGACTATGACCCGGAGAAAGGGACCTTCACCTACTCCTACTTCTTCGACACCACCGCCTACGACTCCTCCATCCAAAGCTATGATACCCGGGTGGAGCCGGGGACCTTCACCTTCACGGTGGACCTGCCCACCGGA
>CATKDV010000123.1:0-21642 GCA_949746985.1 uncultured Eubacteriales bacterium
ACATCTGGGCGGCAAAGTCGGAAAGGCCCCCCATGAGGGAATACTTTTTGAAGATGACCTCGCCGTCCTTGTCGGTATAGATCTCCAGCGGGTCGCCGTCACTGATGACTTTGACAGTGAAGACCTTATCGCTGTGCTTGTCGCTGGACTGGGTGATTTGAATTTCATAGGGGTAGGGCTGGATGGGGGCCATGGCCGCTGCCGCTTCCTCTTTCGCCGCATCCCCTTCGTAGGGGCCGATGTCCTCATCGGCCCGCTCCTCCGGCAATTCCCCACACCGAAGGATGCTGTCCACGTCGGCCTTGAGCTGAATTTCAATGTGATCCTCAAAGACCTTGATCTTTTCTATCACGGCTTGAAGGTCGTTCTTGTCCAGCTTGGGCTGCGCCAGAATGTCATCGAAAACCCCCATCGCCATTTTGGCCACTCGGTTTACCCGGATGATGGTGTTGCGTTTATCCTGGGTCATGGTCAGTTGGTTCTGGATGCCCTCCATCCGCCGGAGAAGGTCGCTCTCCAGTTCATCGTAGGTTTCCTCCAGCGTCTGCTCCTGGTCCGGGTGTTTCATAATATCCCGGATGCGCTGCCGCTTGGTGGCCTTCAGCTCCTCCTGAATGTCCAGGAGGGTGGCCTCCAGGTTCTCCGCCGTCCGCTCCGTTTCTCCCAAATCGCCCTCTTCTTTGGCCAGGTCGGCGTTGAGCCGGTCCAGCATAGCCGCAGAGCTGTCCTTTACCTTTTGGACGTAGCACTTGACGATCTCGTCCAGCTTGTCTACCCGAATATGGTGGCTGGTGCAGCCCTTCAACCCCCGCTTGTGGTACTCCCCGCAGCGGTAGGCGTCCTTGATGTCCCGGCGGCTCATGGCGAACATGGGGGAGCCGCAGTCGCCGCACTCCAAAAAGCCGGTGTAGGTGTTGTCGTATTTTTTCACTCCCCGGTAGTGGGCGGTGGAGCGGGCCTCCCGCAGGGCCTTGGCGGTGGCGAAGGTGCGGTAGTCGATGATGGCCTGGTGGTGGCGCTCAATGACGATGTGGTCCAGTTCATCCCGCTTTACATCCTTGCCGTTGATTTTTTTTCGGGTATATTTGCCCTGGCGGAGAGTACCGATATAAAAGTCGTTGTCGATGATGCCCTGGACAGTGACGATGGCCCACACCGGCTTGACGGCCCGCTTATACTCCTGCCCGGCGGCTTCCTTTCGGTCCCGCTCGGCCATGCGGGGGGTGGGGACCCCTTGGTCGGTGAGGTAGCCCGCGATCTTCTTATACCCCCAGCCGCCGATGTAAAGCCGGAAGATCTCCCGGACCACCTCTGCCTCGGTGGGGACGATCTCAAACTCCTGCCGGGGGTTGATGATGTAGCCGTAGGGGGCGGCACACAGCCACTGGCCGTCCTGCTGGCGGCGTTTGATGACCGATCTCACCTTTTTGGAGGTGTCGGTCACCGGCATCTCGTTGATGAGGAATTGGAACTGAATCTTCAGCCAGTCGTCGTCGTTGGGAAAGTCGATGCCGTCCCCGATGGAGATAATGCGCACCCCCGCATCCCGCAAGTCCTCCAGTTCCACCAGACCCCGGCTGTTTCGGCGGGAGAAGCGGGAGAAGTCCTTGACGATGAGGATGTCTTTCCGGTGGGTCATCAGCTCCCGGCGCATTTCCTGATACCCGGGCCGCTGGTCAAAGGTATAGCCCGATTTGTCCCGATCCTCGTAGAAGGTCAGGGTGGAGTCGGGGAATTTGGCCTTGACGAAGTCCTGGATAATGGCCTTCTGGTTCTCGATGGAGGTGTTGTCCCGGTCCAGTTCCTCGTCCACCGAGATACGGCAATAGCCGGCGATGTCGAATTTTTCAATCATCGGTTTCACCCTTCAGATATTTGGCGGTTTGGCGGTCGAACTCAGAGATGTAGGCGGCGTCCTGCTTTTTGCGGAACTCCTGGTAGATATCGCTCACCTTCCGGACCGCATCCTCGTGGGAGATACGCCCCTTGCCCTCCAGCACCTTCTGGCGATTATTGGTGAGAAAGCGGTCGGCCTCGGCCAGCCAGTCGGCCATAGACATGGGCACCTGATCCTCCGCCATCAGCTCGGCGTAGTCGATGAACATGGTGACCAGGCGGTTGAGACGGGAGAGTTCCTTCTCATTTAAGTAGTTTTTGGCGATGAGCGTGTCGCTTTTCAGAATTTTGCCGTCGGGGGCGGCTTTCCAGGTGGTCAGGCCCATGGTGGGACTGTCCAGCGTGGCCCGTCCGGCGATCAGTTCGGCGGCGGTCTGCCCAGTGACGGCGAAATGGAGTTTGTTCTGAACGAAGGCGTAGAAGGCCTTGGTGGTGTCGCTTTGCTTGTCGTAGTCGTAGCTGCACTGCTCGAAGATGTCGGCGATCTTCTGGTAGGCCCGGCGCTCGCTGGCCCGGATCTCCCGGATGCGCTCCAAGAGTTCATCAAAGTAATCCTTACCGAAAGGCCGGCCGTTTTTCATCAGCTCATCGTTGAGGACAAAGCCTTTGGTGATGTACTCCTTCAGTGTCCTGGTGGCCCACTGGCGGAACCGGGTGGCCTTCTTGGAGTTCACCCGGTAGCCCACGGCGATGATGGCGTCCAGGTTGTAGTGTTCCAATTCCCGCCGGACTTGTCTGGGCCCCTCCTGACGAACTACCGAGAATTTCTCGGTAGTTGCTCTGGACTCCAATTCACCCTCCGCGTAGACGTTTTTCAAATGCAGAGAGATATTGTCGGTGGAGCAGCCAAATAGCTCCGCCATCCCGCTCTGTGTCAGCCAAAAGGTCTCATTCCGAAAAACCACGCTGACAAATTCCCTTCCCTCGTGGTCGCTGTATAGCAGGACTTCGCCGGACTTCATAAGCTCGCTGTCCATTTCGCCACCTCCGTATATCTGTTTTACAGATATTATTGTATCACACCTCGTTTTGAAAAGCAACACCAAAACGCGCTCAGACCTCCACAGCCATCCCATTCTGTCGCTCCAGCTCCACCTCTCGCCGAACGGCACGGCGGCGGTGGTCACAGAGCAGAGCGCTGGTCAGCTCCACCAGGTCCTGCGCCCCCGACTCAAATACCGCCACCAGGTAGCCCTTCTGCTTATACGCCCGGTACAGCGGCTTGAGCCGTTCCCGCAGCTGCAAGTCTCCCTTTTCGGCGTTGGTGAGCCAAATCTCCACCAGCTTGCTTTCATCTTTGACATGGAACTCCAATGGTGGATCACGCTCCTTCCTGCTTCCAATCGTTTCCTTTCTTGGATCTATCTATTCACATTTTCTGCTGCCAGGTCTGCTGTTCTTCATGGTCATCCGCTTTATGACCCATAGCGATTTTCTTCTTTTGTTCTTGCGAGAGGGCCTTGCGGTCGCCGTGGGGGCTTACGGACGCGACTGGAGCAAGGCGCTGGCCACGCTCCAGAGTACGGCCCAGAGCGGCCACAGAGCGTATAACCCCACCAGGATCGGGATGGCCCACAGCCAGGCCAGACTGGGCCTGGGCAGGCGCACCTTCGGCAGAGAAGGCCGCCAGCCTTTCTTCCTCCCAGCCGGTTGGAGCTGTTGACACAGCTCCGCCACCTCCCTGGTCAGTTTCTCGGCCTGGTTTGCTGTTGCTGCCAGGGCAGAACTCATGGTCTTCAGCAGACGGTACTGAGCGTTCAAGATGCTCACCATCTGTGCCCACTGCTCCTGCGTGGGATAGGCGGGAACGGGTTGCGTCAACTCTTGCGGCTGATTCCGCTTCTTCAATTCGTCGATGGAGCATTTCTGCTCGGATCCTGAACTCACGCTCCATGACCTCCTTTCGGTATTTGTCCTCATGCAGCCGGTTGTCCCGGCACTTCTTCCCCTTGGGGGTGGTGTAGGTGATGCACTGCCGGGTCGGCTCCCACCGCACCTGATATCCCCGCCGCTCCATCTCTCGGAGGAAGTCATCCCTCGTCTTGGCCTTTCTCATGCACAAATCGATGGTAGCCATGAGCTGGAACTTCCAACTCTCGCCCCGCACCGCCGAGCGGTACTCGCCGGGACGCATCTTCTTGTCCTGAACGTACTTCTTGGGCGGCTCCAACACTTGCAGGCCGTGGGCCATACAGATTTCATCGCTGATTTGCCGCTGCAGTTGGAAATCCGTGGCGTTCTGGTGGAGCTTGCGGCCATCCTTCCAGCTGACGCTGTTGATGATCAGGTGGTTGTGGAGGTGGTCGGCGTCCACATGGGTGGCGACCACCACCTCGAACTCCGGGAACAGCTTCTGGGCCAGCTCCAGCCCGATGGCGTGGACCTCCTCTGGGGTGACGTTCTCCGCCGGAGAGAAGGACTGGACGAACTGGTAGAACAGCCTGCCATCGGATTTCTGGAACCGCCGCTTGGTGGTCATCATCTCATCGTAGGCAGACTGGGCAACGCAGTTGTGACCAGTCACCAGCCGGTGGTCTTTCCATGCGGTTTTCTTCTCCTGCGCCGCATAGGTCAGGACCCGGTTCAGGGCGCTGCCGCTCTGGGCCTTGTTCTTGATGGCGGTGAAGGTAGCCACTACCGCACCTCCTTGGCGAGTCGGCTGACCTGCTCGTACAGTTTTGCATAGCCCTCCACCAAATCATCGCCTCGGAGGATCTTCAGCTTGCCCATGTTGGCCAGGGTGGTGAGCTGGTTCAGATTCCGCCCCTGAGCCTTCAGCTCGGAGAGAACTTCGTCCAGCCCATCCACCCGGACGATTTCCTTGCCCAGAGCGCAGACGGTCATGTAGTCGGTGAGCGTTATCCCAGCCTTCCGGGCCAGGTGCTGGACGAGACTTTTCATGGTGGGCATCATCCGTATCGTGACGATCTCGGTTTTTCTCTGCATTGCTTTGTCCTTTCTCCCTCCCCTTTGGGGACTGGGGCACGGGGCAGCGCCCCGAATGCGTCCGGCGTATAGCCGGAGGCTATGCTTGCCCTACCCGCAGGGTAGGCTCCCTGCCCTCGTACGCACTCGCAGGGTCGATAGGGTCAACAACTCCGGGGGGCTGGGCTTCGGCACTTTCGGCACGGCGGAGCTCAATGAGCCGCTTGCCATTGCTCCTTCGGACAGTGGCTGAGATACCCTGCTCTGACAGCGCCGCAACGCTTTGGAGTATCTTCCGGGAGATTTTCTTGGGCGTGAGGCCTTCCATGCCCGCAGGGTCGATCTGCTGGGACAACTCGGTGGGAGTGCCAATCCAGCTTGTTCGCTCCCGCAAAAATTCAGAGAAGAGAAACACGACTCGCTGCTCCAAAAGTAGCGGCTGGGTGTAGGAGTCCGCCACCAACTCCCACATGTTGTCGCCGTTCCGCTCCAGCTCCATCTCCCGGTACTCGATGTCCCGGCCCACGCAATAGAGCTTGGCTCGTCTACTACCCCGCCTGTCCTCCACCAGCGTGAAGCTGGAGTCCACCGCGCCGCTGATAGCGGTGGTGCCAGAGATGCGGCTGAACACATCCTCGGCGGGTTCCTTCCGCAGATGGTGGATGAGGAGAATGGCGATGCCGTGGGCATCGGCCAGCCGCTTGAGGACAGAGAGGTCACGGTAGTCGTTGGCGTAGGTAGCGTCGTGGATGGGGCGGATCATCTGGAGGGTGTCGATGATGATCAGGACGGTGTCCGGGTGTTCCGCCAGGAAACTCTCCAGTTGCTGTTCCAGTCCCCGGCCCAAGAGAGCGGCCTCGGTGGAAAAGTGAACGGTGGGCGGTGCGTCCTCGGTGATGTCCAGCAGCCGGTTCTGGATGCGGAGCTGGGAGTCCTCCAAACAGAGATAGAGAGTGGTACCCTGCTTAACGGGCATCCCCCAGACTGTCTCTCCCTTGGCCACCGTCACCGCCAGCCATAAGGCCAGCCAGGACTTTCCCACCTTGGGCGACCCGGCCAGGATGTGGAGGCCTTGGGAGAGAAAAGCGTCCACCACAAAGTTCAGAGGCTGGAGCGGACGGCTCATCAGCGTGGCGCCGTCGATAGTGTTGAGCTTATGTTCCAAATCAAAAACCTCCTTTCGGATATAGTTGGCATTGGCGCCTGCCTGTGCTAAAATAACAGGGAAAAACGCGTTTTGAAATCTATAAGTGATCTTGGTGGCTTCCCCTAAAGTTTACTTGCAGACAAAAAGGAGGGATACCATGGCGGCGGAATACGGACTTTATCTCTCTGCACTCTTTGATGGCCATATAAAAAGAGGCCTCACCGGGCCGGCCGGCAAGGTCTCCTTGGAGGATACCACGATCCAGGATGAGTTGATATTGTTCTCTGAGCTGAGCTTTACCCCCTATGCCCAGGTGGTAGATATGATCCGCACCTCCACGGCCTATCTCTGCGTAGACGATAGCGGCAAGGCTGACCCCAATGTGTACAAGTTCATTCTTGAGACCGTGACGGATCTGGCCAACACGCTCATGGAGGAGAGTCCTATTCATGGCCTGCTTCTGTGGACAGCGATGGAGGACCATGTCACTGCGGATAATCCCATCAAGACTTGCCGGGAACTTTTGGCCGCCTTGACCGAGCTCATGCAGTTCCAGTTTGTGGTCAACGAGGTGCTGCATGATCTTAGCGAGGGAGGGCCTCTTGCCCCGGAGAAGTACGAGGGACTGTGGGAACTGCCAGTGACAGAAATCTTGACGGTTGGCGATGGCCTTGCCTCGCGCTATCACTTCCGCTCGGCGGTGGACTACTATCACTTTCTTCTCCTACACTTTGTAGCCAGCAAGCCCAACATGGCTCTGTGTCAATGCTGCGGCAGATACTTTATCCCTAAGACCAAGAAGAAAACGCTGTACTGTGACCGCATTTTGAAGGATGAAAAGACCTGCAAGGAGTGGGGGCCAGTCCTAAAGCACAAGCTGGCAGCCCAGAGGGACGAAGTTATTAAAGCCTTCGACCGGGCCAAGCGGAAGATGTATAAACGCTATGAGCGCTCCGAGTCCGGGATCAACCAGAAGCCTTCCGAGAAGGACCTGAGCTATGCCGAGTACTACCAGTGGCTGGACGCGGCCACCAAGGCGAGGGATGATTATCTGGAGGGAAAATGCTCTAAAAAGGATGCAATGAAAATTATTATGATAGAGCTTGCTTGCTCAGGCTCTTAATGCCCCCTTAATTGCCATATATTTAAATTTGCACTTGAATTTCCATAGAGAATGTGGTACATTATACTTACTCTTATAGTAAGGTTTTATGAATGTAATAATTATTTAAGGAGGAATTAAAATGAAGAAACTGTTGTTTGAGGAAATCGCTGAAAGTGAGTTATTTGCGGACTACACTGCTGAGTGCTCGGGCGATCGGTCAGATTGTTGCACACGAGTCTGTACAAGAGATGACTATGTTTCAACTGAACAAGAGTGGGGGAAGTTCCTTGAGGTTGAAGGTGGCGTCATCCAGTACTAATCAAATTTAATAACAGGAAATGGGGGCTTGGTACGGTTTTATGTGACGTGCCAAGCCCCCGACTGGTTTATCGATATGAAAATCAAGACTGTAGAGCTACAATTAAAACAAAGTCAAACCATAGAATTGCCCGGAAAAGTTAAAAAGATATATGGGGTGGAGACGGCAGGGCCGATTTTTTGTGCACTGATTGGCAACAACAATGTCGAGTATGCAGCCGCATTACTGTTGGACAACACAAACGAAATCATTAACTACTTTACAATTTCTATAGGGCGTATCAATTCTGTAAGTGTGTCGTTACCTCAGCTGTTTAGGGCGGCACTATTGTCCAATGCTGTCAAAATGATTGTAGCACACAATCACCCCAGCGGCGTCCTTTCCATTACACAAAAAGATATTGCCATGACGAAAAGAATTGGAAAGACTGCCAAAGATTTTGACATCGAATTGATAGATTCATTGATTGTTTCTGGAACGAATGTGGTTTCTATTCGAGAACATTGTGGGGAGTTCATATGATGAAAGAAAACGTTGTTTATAAAATCCGAGATTCTGTGGATTTGTTTCTGAGCAACAATAAATTCATTATGGCTTATTATATGAATTCTCGTCAAAGAAAAAGCTTTCGCGTAAATGACGAGATGATTCACTTGTTGGAAGCTATAGATGGAGTCCGAAGTGTTGGGGAATTGAAGCGCTATATGAATGAGTTGTTCGCTGTAACGAATGAAAATACGGAAGACATTCTCATCTTGCTTTGGAAAAACAAGATCATCACTCAAGTTTTGACTAAACAAGATGTGCTCCCTCAGGAGTTGATTACCAGATACGCACGTCAAATCAATTATTTTTCAGAATTTTTGGCGGGCGAATACGAAGGCATCGCCGCGCAAAAAAAGATTATGGACAGTCACATTCTCATCTTTGGATGTGGAGCGATTGGTGGCAACATCGCGGTGGAATTAGCCATGGCAGGTGTTGGCCACTTTTCACTATATGATTACGATGTTATTGAAAGCTCTGACACCGCACGGCACCTTTTCTATCGGGATCAATATCGGGGAATGCCAAAGGCGGATGCACTAAAGCGAGAATTAGAGCGGATCAATTCCGAAATACGAGTTAACGTTTATGTTGAGAGCATGAAGCCTGCCTCTGCAATCGAAGAAATAATTCAAGACGCCGACTTTGTGGTAAATACCTTGGATGAGCCATATATCGGATATACGGCTGCCAAGATATCAAGAATATGTGTAAGGCACCAGATTCCGCATTATATTGCGGGAGGGTTTGATGCGCATCTTGCCAGCACGGGAGAATTGATTATTCCCTATGTAACTCCCTGCGTCGAGTGTTACGCTGATCATTTTAAGGTTGTTCTGAAAGGATGGAAGCCCCAGAAACATCCTGTCAAATCTCGTTCTACAGAAATTGGAGGATTGGCAAGCATGTCGTTATTTTCGTCCTCCTTTGCTTGTATTGAAATTCTAAAATACCTTGCGGGGCTGGTAGCAATTGAGGATAACTACAAAGTGCGAGGGGAGTTTCTGTTTCAAGACATGAGTCTCACTTACCTCAATGTTGAGAAAAACCCGAACTGCCCTGTATGTGGAGGAAAACTGAAAAATGAACCCTAAATTGAATTCTTCGGTCTCTGTCGTCAAACTGAGCGAAACTGTATTGGAATTTTTCAAAAGCAATACGCGGCAGCAGGTCAGGATTCGGGTTGAGGATGATTCCATACTATCCCTTCTCGAAAGTCTTGATGGAGAAAAGAGTGTCGAACAGCTTGCTGAAGAACAGAAAGTAAGCTTGGATGAATTGAACGTACTGTTTGATTTTTTGAGAGGAAAAGGGATTTTAGACAATATCGATCCCAAAGAGGACTTTTCCAATTATTCAGAATATAGGCGTGTAATCCACTTTTTGGCGGACTATTCCTCCTCACATCAACAGTTGTTGCGAATGTGGCAACACATTCGCAATGCGACCGTGCTTGTTGTGGGTCTGGGAGCTGTTGGGGCTTGGGTTGCCTGCAACTTGGTCCAATCAGGCATTGGAAAGCTGATTCTTATGGATGCAGATACAGTGGACGTAAGCAATCTACATCGCCAATATGGATATAGTAAATCAGATGTTGGAAACTATAAGGTGGACGCGCTGGAACGGAGGCTTCAGGAATACGGAGGGCGAACCGAAATTGTCAAGGCGCATACGTTCCTTGCTGAGTATACATTAAGTCGGTTTGATGAAGAAAGGCTCGACCTTGTAATTAATTGTGCAGACAAGCCAAATGTAGATACGACCTCGCTGTGGATTGGTGAATACTGCATGAAGCATAGTATTCCACACATTATCGGCGGTGGATACAATATGCATTTATCTTTAATTGGGCAAACTGTGTTGCCGGGTGAGACCGCTTGCGTCAAATGTTTTCAGAAAAAGTTAGAGGAAGAAAACCGTATCGACCCCGCACGCGTAAAAAAGCTGTCAATCCGTAACAGAAAGGTCGGCAGTTTTGGACCTATGTGTTCTTTGATTGCCAGCATGATAGGAATGGAAGCCATCAAAGTATTGAGCGGGTGCACTTCACCCGCAAACATTAACCGCCGTGGAGAGTTTGACATTTTTACGATGGAAGTTAAGTATAAGCCCTACGAAAAGCGGGAGGATTGCGAGTGGTGTGGTAAAAATGGAAAATATTATCGTACATAGAGCTGCAGAAAACAACTTGAAGGATATCTCTGTAACCTTTCCCGTCAATCAATTTACTTGCGTGATTGGCCCATCTGGTTGCGGGAAGTCATCTCTGATTTATGACACTATATATGCGGAAAGCCAAAGAAATTTTTTGGATAGCATGACAGGTGGCTTTGCCGGGCAGAGGCTAATGGACAAGCCCAATGTTGATTTTATCGAAAACCTGCGCCCGGCTTTAAATATCTCTCAGCGTTACTATAACGTTAATCCCAGATCGACGGTTGGGACAGTGACAGATATTTCCTATTATTTGAGAACTCTTTTTGCATTTATTCACAATCAGACAACCGGTGCAAACATAGATATCAGTTATTTTTCTCCCAATGTTCCGGGTTCTTGCTGTCCTATATGTGACGGTATGGGCGAGGAATATGCGATTTCCGAATCTGCATTGATGCCAGATCCAGACAAAAGTCTTGCTTCAGGCGGGATTGTCTACTTCAAAGGGCCTAAAACTTCCATGGAATATCGGCTTTTAGAGGCCATTTGCCATTACTATGGAATCAACATGGACAAAAAAGTTGGTGACTTAACAGATTTAGAGCGCTATCAGCTTTTGCTGCGCACAGAGATTATAGAAATACCATTGCGATTTAAGAACGCTGCTGGAAAGCAGCGAAAAAAGGTCGTCAAATCAAAAGGCGTGCTTTGCGAATTACAGGAGAAACTGCAGGATATTGATGCGCCATCTACTCGAATCAGCATCGAAAAATATTTAAAAAAAGTACCCTGTTCTTCTTGCAACGGTTTGAAATTATCTAAAGGGCCATTAGAAATTCAAATTCTTGGCAAAAATATTTCTGAGATAGAAAACTTCCCCCTTCCGCAGCTATTACAATGGCTCCGTGATGTGGATCGCGCATACAATAACACTGAATATTGCTCCCACATTCTGCATCTTCTCCAGGAGATCCAAACTCGAGCACAACACATGATTGATTTGAGTCTTGCATACCTCAGCTTGGGGAGAAGCATTCCCTCACTATCCAGCGGAGAATTGCAACGTGTTCGCATTGCTAACCAGCTTGAATGTAGCCTGTGCGGGTTAATCTATATTCTTGACGAGCCTTGCGTGGGATTGCACTACGATAATGTGGCATCCATCATCCGAGCAACTCGCAACTTAATAGATCGTGGAAATACCGTATTTGCTATTGAGCACAACCTACAGTATATTTGTGCTGCAGATCACATTATCGAAATGGGGCCTGAGGGCGGCCCCAACGGTGGCCTTATCCTTTATGAGGGCCCTGTGCCTCAAAAATCTCACGGCAAACTTGAATTCAAGCCTAATGGCGAAATCGGAGATGTTTTGACCTTTTGTGGGATTTCCTATCACAATTTGCGTAATGTTGGCGTTACGGTTCCGCTTGGAAAAGCTACATGTATTACGGGTGTCTCCGGCTCTGGGAAAAGTTCTCTCGCAAAAGTAATAGAGGATTGCTGTGTCAATGGACAAAGCCAATACTGCGAAACCGCTTTAAATCTCGACAAAATCAAGCGTGTGTTTTGGGTGAATCAACAGCCCATTGGCAAAACTCCTCGTTCTACCGTGGTTTCCTATCTGGGGATTTATGATGCTATACGGAATCTGCTTGCCGATACAGCGCAAGCCAAAAATTTGGCGCTAAGCCCTTCTGCATTTAGCATCAATACTCCCGGAGGACGTTGCGAGTGTTGTCAAGGTACAGGCAAGCAAAAAACAGCTCTTTCTTACCTACCAGATACCTATATCACCTGTCCGGAATGTAAAGGAAAACGCTTTCATGACCAAGTTTTATCAGTTCAATATCAGGGATATAGTGTTTTCGATATTCTTTCTATGCAAATCTCTGATGCAGCACTCTTATTTCAAAGCAACGCACTGATTTCCAACGTGCTGGCCTGTGTCGAGGAAATCGGATTGGGATATCTGTCTTTGGGACAAATGTCTATGAATCTTTCGGGCGGTGAGGCTCAAAGGCTCAAGTTGGCAAAACACCTCAGCACCAATGCGAAAGGAAAGGGACTCTATATTTTAGATGAGCCAACAACTGGTTTAGGTGATTCGGATGTCCGAAAGTTAAACGGCATTATAGAAAGGTTATTGCAACGAGGCGAGACACTGTTGATCATAGAGCATGATCTCACATTCGTAGCACGGATTTCGGACTACTTGATTGATTTGGGATGCGTTGCGGGTGAGCAAGGAGGGCGTACTGTGCTGTGTGGGTTCCCTCAAGAGGTTGCATTTGCAAAAGGTTCTTCTTGGAAAAACTATTTGAAAAATAGGATGGAAGAGGATAACCGTTAATCAAAATCCTATTCAAAGAAATATGTAATGCGGTTTACCCCCTCTGATTTCTCATTTTGCTGCGGGGCCTATGTATACTGAATTTTTGCTCTGAGGGTTAAAGTGAGATACTAAAACATACCGAGAATTTTACAAGATTTTTCCGAGATGTCAGCTGGTAATATAATGCCATCCTATAATAAATTATAGTAGCCTCTTAGCTTGTTGTAGATTAGAAAAAAAGAACACGCCAGAAAGGTTCTTCGAACTTTCCGGCGTGTTCTTTTTAGAACGTCATTCCCATCCTCTTCTCCAACCCCATCATCCCAAAGCAGAACCGCTCCCACCGTTCCAACGTTGTCTGTGATGGGTCGCCCTCTCTGATACGCATGGTCCGGCGGATCTCCTTGGGGATCACTACCCGCCCCAGGTCGTCGATCCGCCGCACGATTCCAGTCGCTTTCATTTTCTCTCTCCTCCTGCGGTTTTTTCGCGCGATTGACATTTCTATTATCCGCAGGTTCCTTTTCCCTATGCAGGAGTTTTTGACGGAATGATTTGGTAAATTTGTTCAGCTCAGGTCGGCGCCGTTGGAGGCGATCACTTTTTTGTACCAGTAGAAGCTGTCCTTCCGGATCCGGGCGCACTGTTTGGGGTCGTCGTCGGTGCGGTCCACGTAAATGAGGCCGTAGCGCTTCTTCACCCCATTGGAGGTGGAGAGAAGGTCCACCGCGCTCCAGGGGCAGTAAGCCAGGACCTCCACCCCCTTGTCCACAGCCCGCTTGATGGCCTTGATATTCTCCCGGAGGAAGTCGATGCGGTAGCCGTCGTGGACTTTGCCGTCGGGGGTGAGGGCGTCGTAGGCCCCCAGGCCGTTCTCGGTGATCATGAGGGGCTTGTTGTAGCGGTTATAGAGGTCCCGGAGCATATACTCCATGCCCTGGGGGTCGATGGCCCAGTCCCAGTCGGTGGTGTCCAGAAGGGGGTTGGCGCACATTTCGTAGAAACCAGGGTGGGTCTCAAAGCCGGAGATGTCCCCCTTTTTTCCCGAGCGGTTCACCCCGCTCCAGGAGATTTTCTTCTCCCCCGGGGGACACCACTTGGCGCACTCGCTGGCGTAGTTGTTGAGGGCCAGGAAGTCGGAGATGGCCAGGGGGTCGGCAAGCAGCTCCAGGTCCCCGGGCTCCATGACGGGGGCCAGGCCGTGCTCGGCCAGGTAGAGGTGGGCGGCCTTATTATAATAGCCCTTGAAGTAGACGTCGGTATAGTAGTCGTTGCGGAGGGCCTGGGCGTTCTGCATGGCCATCACGTCCTTGGGGTCGGAGGTGAGGGGGTAGATGGGGCTGTAGCCCAGGGGCGCTCCCGCCAGACCGCCGGGGACCAGCTCATGGACCAGCTTGTTGGCGATGGCCTGGGCCAGGTTCATGTGGTGGTTGATCTGGTAGCGCTTTTGGTTGTCGGGGAGGACCTCCTCCGGGATCCAGCACTTCTGGGTCCAGTACTGGACGATGATGCTCTGCTCGTTGATGGTGGTCCAGTAGCGCACCTTATCTCTGAACTCGGTGATGATATAGCGGGCAAAATACTCGAAATCCTTCACCACCCGGCGGTCCAGCCAGCCGCCGTACTTCTCCACCAGGGCCCAGGGAAGGTCGTAGTGGTAGAGGGTGACGATGGGCTCGATGCCGTTTTCCAGAAGGGCGTCGATGAGGTCCCGGTAGTACTGGATCCCCTTCTCGTTGACGGGGCCGGTCCCGTCGGGAAAGACCCGGCTCCAGGCGATGGAGAAGCGGTAGGCGGTGAAGCCCATCTCCTTCATCAGGGCCACGTCCTCCCGGAAATGGTGGTACTGGTCGCTGGCCACCTCGGCGGTGGCGAAGCCGAAGGTCTTGTAGCTGTCCTTGTTTATCATGTCCTGCTGAGAGGCTTTTTTTCCGTCCTCATAGGCGGCGCCCTCCACCTGGTAGGCGCTGGTGGAGGCCCCCCAGAGGAAGCCCTTGGGAAACTGATCGCTCATAACTGACGCTCCTTTCATTCCGAGAGACATAGAGGGCAGACTTCCGTCTGCCCTCTATGCCTGGCTATGTATCCTTCTGTATGAGAGAGTCTTTTTACCCCTGCTTGGCCTCCGCCCGCTTGCCCAGGATATAGGTAACGACGAAGGAGATGACCACGGCCAGGACCATGACACCCATGGAGACGATGAGGTTGGTCATACCGCCGCCCATCTCGGCGGGGGGGATGTAGGCGGCGAAGGAGATGAAGCCGGGGGTGGAGATCACATACTGGGTCATGCCCAGCAGGCCGGCCACGAAGCCGCCGATGCCGCCGCCCAGCATAGCGCCGATGAGGGGGTACTTCTTGGTGAAGAGGACGCCGTACACGCCGGGCTCGGTGATGCCGCACATAGCGGTGACGCCGGCGCCCACGGCCACGGAGCGCTCCTCCTGCTTCTTGGCGATGAGGGCCACGGCCAGGCAGGCGGCGCCCACGGCCACGTTAGCGGGAGCCATGCCGGTGCAGACCAGGGGATCGGAATTCACCTCAGCCAGCAGGGCGAAGACGATGGGGTAGGTGGCGTTGTTCATGCCGAAGAAGACCATCCAGCAGGTCAGAGCGCCCACCACGGCCACGGCCACAGGAGGCACCGCCCGGTAAATGGCCAGGACCCCATTGGCCAGCCAGGTGCCGGCGGTATTGCCGATGGGGCCCAGAACGATGAGGGTGACAGGGACGGTGATGAGCATGGTGATCAGCGGGGTGAAAATGGTCTGCATAAAGCTGGGGAGCTTTTTCCGCAGGAACTTATAGACCACGGACATGAACAGCACGCCCAGGATCACGGGGAAGATGTTGGCGTTATAGCCGATGGTCTGGATGGGGATGCCGAAAAAGTCCAGGTTCTCCATGCCGTTGATGGTGGTGAACAGCAGGATGGCGCCCAGGAAGGCGCCCAGATAGCCGTTGGAATTGAGGCGGCTGGCGGCGCTGAAGCCGATGAAGACGGGCAGGAAGTAGAACGTGGCCTGGTTGAGGGCGTAGAACACCTGATAGGTGCCGGACTCAGGGCTGACCCCGGCGAAGGTGGTGAGCAGGGTCATCACCGCGCCGGTGAGACCGCCGGCCACCAGGACGGGGATCACGGGGGAGAAGGTGCCGCCGATGAAGGAGAAGATGGCCTCCATGACGCTGCCCTTGACTTTGTTGTTGTCCTGCTTCGCAGCGTCGGGGTCATCCACCGTGCCGCCGGCCTGGATGCCGTCGATCTTGGTGAACTCCTCATAGAGGCTGGCCACATCCTGGCCGATGACAAACTGGTACTCCCCATTCTGGATGATGAGGTTGAGGACGCCGGGGATCTCCTTGGCCTTGGCCTCCTCCACCTTGGAGCTGTCCCGGAGCTGCATCCGCAGACGGGTCATGCAGTGGGACACGTTGGAGATGTTGCCCTCGCCGCCCACCACGGCGACGATGCTCTGGGCCAGTGCTTTGTAGTCTTTCTTTGCCATTTCTCTTTACCTCCCTTTCTTATTTAGAAAAGTCGCGCCAGTCTTCCATATCACAGCCCCAGTCCTGTCCGTTGGACTTGATGAGGCGGGAATACCAGTCGAAGGAGTCCTTCTTGTAGCGCTTCAGGTCCCGCTGGTCCTCGTCGGTGGTGTTGACGAAGACGATGCCGTAGCGTTTGGCCATGCCGTTGCCGGTGCTGAGCAGGTCCATGAAGCTCCAGAAGTTGAAGCCGAAGACCTCCACCCCGTCCTGGATGGCCAGGCCGATGTTGTAGGCGTACTCCCGCAGGTATTTGATGCGGTAGTCGTCGTGGATCTTCCCGTCGGGACCCAGATCCTCGTGGGCGCCGTAACCCGCCTCGGTGATGATCATGGGCAGGTGGTAGTGGTCCCACAGGTACCGCAGGGAGTAGCGCATACACACCGGGTCGATGTGCCAGTCCCAGTCGGTGACCTCCACGTTGGGGTTGCGGCCCAGAGCATACTCTCCGGGGAAGTTGGGGTAGATGAAGTCCCCCTTGACGCCGGACTTGTTCAGGCCGATCTCCTGAAGGTGGCCGTTATCGGGGGCCAGGCCCATGTCGCTGCGGTAGCAGTTGACGGCGATGAAGTCGATCTTGGCCTGGGCGATAAGCTCCATGTCGCCGGGGAGGATCTTGGGGTCGATGTTGTTTTCGGCCCAGTAATTTTTCACGAAGGAGCTATACTCCCGGAAGACATAGAGGTCGTCCCAGATCTTCTGGGTCAACTCCTCGGCGTTCATGGCGGCGATCTGGTCTTCGGGCTTGCTGGAGGCGGGATAGATGGGCACGTAGCCGGGGACGGGGCCGATCTTGCCCCCCTCCACCATCTCGTGGCAGGCGATGACCGCCTTGGCGTGGCAGAGGTTCATGATGTGGTTGACCTGCCACTTCTCCTCGAACCAATTGTCGCAGCCCTTGGAGACCCCCAGCCAGTGGCCGTAGATGATCTGCATATTCTGCTCGTTGATGGACAGCCAGTACTTCACCCGGTCGCCGAACTGCTCAAAGCAGGTGCGGCAGTAAAAGTCGAACTCGTCAATGATGCCCCGGTCGTGCCAGCCGCCGAACTTCTCGTCCACCCAGCAGGGCATATCGTAGTGGTAGAGGGTGATGATCGGCTCGATGCCGGCGGCCACCAGCTCGTTGATCAGGTCGTTGTAGAACTGGACGCCCTTGGGGTTCAGCTTCCGGTCGGGGCCGGGGATGATGCGGGACCAGGACAGGGAGAAGCGGTAGCTCTTGAAGCCGCACTCCTTCATCAGGGCCACGTCCTCCTTAAAGTGGTGGTAGTGGTCGCAGGCCACCGAGTTGTCGGTGTAGGGCTTCTTGGTCTGGGAGTTCAGGTCGATGATGGCCTGGGTCCTGCCGTCCTCCAGGGTGGCTCCCTCGCACTGCCAGGCGGCGCTGCTGGCGCCCCAGAGGAAGTTTTCGGGGAACACGGGATGGTTCTTGTGCTTCATAAATAAACTCCTTTCTCCTGCCGGTCCTTTATTGATGTCAGCCGGGGCGTTCCCTCCGGCACAACAGCCTTCTCTTGCCCCTTTCAGGGCAAAACAAAAGACCCGAGGACAAGGGCATACTATGCCTCTGTTCCCGAGTCTTGCTGAACCGAATCATAACAAACTCAAAATTTTATATGCACTTTTTAGAGCAAACACACTATATCAGATTTATTTTCCTTTGTCCATTGGGCAATCTGCATAAATTTCGAGGGCAATTTTTGACACATAGAGAATGGATACGGGGACAAAAACGTAGTATGATTAAATAAAACACGTGCATTTTTAGCCTTTTCAGGCGGAAAGCGGGAGGATATCCTATGACCATCGAACGGGTCCTGAATACCAACGCCGTATTGAGCCGCAACGGCGAGGGGGAGGAGATCATCCTTTTGGGCGCGGGGATCGGTTTTAAGCAGAAACCCGGCGGAGAGGTGGATATGGCCAAGGCGGAAAAGTGCTTCGTCATGGGCAGCCGCTCCCAGCAGGACCGGTTCCAGCAGCTTCTGGAGAGCATCCCCCAGGAGTATATCATGGTGGCCGAACAGATCATCTCCCTGGCTAAGAATGTTTACAATATGACCCTGGCCGAGTCTATCCACATCTCCCTGGCCGACCACATCCACACCGCTGTGATCAATCTCCAAAGCGGGGTCACCGTGCCCAACTCCCTGCTGCTGGATCTGCAGCAGCTCTACGCCAACGAGTATGAGGTCGGCTCCCAGGCCCTGTTTCTGGTAAAGGAAGCCCTGGGGTTCCAACTGCCCCGGGACGAGGCGGGCTATATCGCCATGCACCTGGTCAACGCTCAGTACGGAACGGGAAACAGCAATATCAAGCGGCTGATCGACCTGGTCCAGGATTTGAATACCCGGATCCTCCGGGAGCTGGGGGTGGATCCCGACACCAACTCCCTGAACTACTACCGCTATATGACCCACCTGAAATTCTTTGCCCAGAGGATCCTTCAGGACCGGCACTACAACGATGACATCGACGGCTTTTTCGACACCCTTCTGGCGAAGTATCCCAGGGAGTACCAGTGCAGCAGGATGATCTGCCGGTATGTGGAGAAGGTCTATCACTATACCGCCAGCCATGACGAGATCATCTACCTCACCGTCCACCTGGCCCACATCTCCCGGTGAGGGGGGCCGCACTATTTTTTGACGCCGCAGACGGATCCCGCCGCCTGCGGCGTTTTTCGAAAAGGCGGGGCCAAAAGAGGAGATCTTGGCAAATTCCTCTTGATTTTTTGGCCGGGGAGAGTAATATTAGATGGAAGACATCAAAACCATAAAGGAGAACATTCTTATGACCAAGGTCGATATTATTTCCGGATTTTTGGGGGCAGGCAAGACCACCCTCATCAAAAAGCTGCTCTCCGAGGTCTTTGCCGGGGAGAAGCTGGTGCTCATCGAGAACGAGTTCGGGGAGGTCAGCGTGGACGGGGGCTTCCTCCGGGAGAGCGGTGTGGAGGTCTCGGAGCTGTCCTCGGGCTGCATCTGCTGCACCTTGGTGGGGGATTTTACCGAGGCCCTGGGCAAGGTCTATGAGCAGTACAAACCCTCCCGCATCCTCATCGAGCCCTCGGGGGTGGCCAAGCTCAGCGACGTGATCGCCGCCGTGGGAGACGCGGTGAAGGCGGTGCCCGCGCTGGAGCTGAACAGCTTTGTCACGGTGGTGGACGCCGCCAAGGCCAAGAGCTATATGAAGAACATCCCCGAATTCTACAATAACCAGATCCAGTCCGCCGGCAGTATCATTCTGTCCCGGACCCAGAAGCTGAGCCAGGAGAAGCTGGAGGCGGTGGTCTCCCTCATCCGGGAGCAGAACGGCTCCGCCACCATTCTCACCACCCCCTGGGACCAGTTGGAGGGCCGGGCCATCCTCTCCGCCATTGAGGGTACCGCCATGTCCGAGCAGATCAGGGAGCTGGTGGAGGAGGCTCACGAGCACCAGCATGAGCATGAACATCACCATCATGACCACGACCATGAGCACCATCACCATGACCATGATGAGGAGGACGAGGAGGAGCACGAGCGCCATCACCACGACCATGATGAGGAGGAGCACGAACATCATCACCATGACCACGACGGCGAGGAGCACGGGCACCACCATCACCACGACCACGGCCCCGACTGCACCTGCGGCTGCCACGACCACGAGCATCACCACCATCACCACGACGCCGACGAGCGGTTCGCAAGCTGGGGCAGGGAAACTCCCAAGGCCTTCTCCCGCTCGGATATCGAGGCCATTCTGGCCGCGCTGGACAGCGGGGAGTACGGCGAGGTCTTCCGCGCCAAGGGCATTGTCCCCGACGGGGAGGGGGGCTGGCTGGAGTTTGACTATGTGCCCGAGGAGCACGAGATCCGCCAGACCCAGGCCGACTACACCGGGCGGCTGTGCGTCATCGGCGGCGAGCTGAAAGAGGACAAGCTGGCTGCGCTTTTTGGACTATAAGGAGAGTTTCCCATGCAGATTCCTGTCTATCTGATCTTAGGCTTTCTGGATTCCGGCAAGAGCCAGTTTATCAACGGGGTGCTCTCCGACGGCCTGGCCGCCGACCACCGGACTCTGCTGCTCCAGTGCGAGGAGGGGGAGGTGGAGTACGACCCCCGGCTGATGAAAAACGTCTCTGTGGCGGCTGTGGAGGATGAGGAGGAGCTGACCCCCATGTTCCTCCGGGAGTGCGAGAAGAAATACCGCCCCCGGCAGGTGCTGGTGGAGTATAACGGCATGTGGCCCCTGGAGACCCTGCTGGAGCATATGCCCCCCAGCTGGTTCCTGGCCCAGACCTTCACCTTTGTGGAGGCCGCCACCTTTGACGTGTACTCCCGGAACATGGGCCAGCTCATGGCGGAGAAGGTGAAGACCGCCGACGTGCTGGTCTTTAACCGCTGCACCCCCGAATTGAAGGACTCCCTCCGGGCCCGGAACCTCCGGATGGCCAACCGCAAAGCGGAGATCTACCTGGAGGACCCGGACGGGACGGACGAGAACTACCTCACGGGGAACGAGTGCCCCTTCGACCTTGACCAGAAGGTCATCGACATCCCCGACGAGGATTTCGGGGTCTGGTATGTGGACGTGATGGACCACCCCCAGCGATACGAGGGGAAGACCATCCACGCCAAGCTGGTGATGATGCGCTCCACCAAGTATAGGGACACCTGCTGTCCCGGCCGGTTCGCCATGGTCTGCTGCGCCAACGACGTGGCCTTCCTGGGCCTGGTGGCCCGGGGGGAGGGGTTGGAGCAGTACCGCAGCAAGCAGTGGCTGGACGCCACCTTCACCGTCTCCATCCACGAGCACCCCGCCTACGAGGGCCCCGGACCCTTTATGGATATTCTGGAGTCCCGGCCCTGCGAAAAGGCAGAGCCGGAGCTGCTGACCTACTGACCCCCGAAGGAGAGCGCCTCATATGGAGACTCATGTCCCCCAGTACTATTCCTCCTTCCGCTGTCTGGCGGGAGAGTGTCCCCACACCTGCTGCGCCGCCGGGTGGGAGATCCCCGTGGACCCGGATACCGCCGCCCTTTATAAGACCCTGCCCGGCCCTCTGGGGGACCGGGTGCGGGCTTTTCTGGAGACAGACCCGGAGGGGGAGCCCTGCTTCCCCCTCCGGGGCGGAGCCTGCCCCTTCCTGAACGGGGAGGGGCTTTGTCATATCCACATACGGCACGGGGAGGAGGCCACCCCCCTCATCTGCCGCACCCACCCCCGGTTCTGCTATGAGTACGGCCCCCTGCGGGAGCGGGGGTTGTGCGGGTCCTGCCCGGAGGCGGCAAGGCTTATTCTGGGGGAGGACCCGCTCCTTCTGGTCCGGCAGGAGGAAGGCCCGGAGGTCCCGGAGGAGACCCCGCCTCTTCTGGATCCTTTGCTGAAAGCCCGGGAGACCGCCCTCACCCTTCTGAACGTGGAGGAGGCCAGTCTGGTCCAAAAACTGCAGGCTCTGCTCCTGTTCTCCAACGAGGTCCAGGTCCTGCTGGACCGGGAGCAGACAGGAGAGATCCCTCAGCTCTGCGGGATCTACGGGGAGGAATTCCCTCTGCTGGACCAGGGGGGACTGCCCTCCCGGGCCGCCGCCCTGGAGAAATGTCTGGCCCTTTTAGGGGACATGGATATCCTACAGCCCCAGTGGCGGGACCTGCTGGCCGCCGGGAGGGCACGGC
>CATKDV010000124.1:0-5175 GCA_949746985.1 uncultured Eubacteriales bacterium
CTGGCGCAGGCGCTCCCGGTACTCCAGCTCCACATATTCCTCGGCGGGGACGGCGGCGAAGACCACGTCCCCGTCCAGTTCGGCGGCCAGGGGGGCCAGGCCCATGGCCGCCCCCAGCATGGAGGCGATCTGGGAGTTGTGGCCGCAGGAGTGGGCGGCCCCGGTATTGGGGTCGGCCTGGGGATGGAGGGGGCAGATCACCGCGTCCAGCTCCCCCATGACCATCACCCGGGGGCCGCTCTCCCGGCCCTTCAGGCTCCCCTTTACCCCGGTGAGGGCCAGGTGGTCCTGGTGGGGGATGTGCAGGCTGTCCAGGGTCTCCCGGACCAGGGCGGAGGTGCGCTCCTCCTTGAAGCCCAGCTCCGGGTGAGCGAAGATGTCCTCGCCCAGGGCGATGATCCGGTCCCTGTTTTCGTCGATCAGGGCGGCGCAGCGCCCTTTCAGTTCTTCTTTTGTCATAGAAATACTCCCTCTCCGGGCCCCTGGAAAAATCGTGAATTTTCACAGGGGAAATTGATCCGTGCCCCCCTATCATATACAAAAAGCCGTTTTATTTCAAGCGGTCTTGACAATTTTCCGGGGAAAAGATAGACTTTATAGCGTAAAAACTCGACAGGCTCCAAAGGCGGGGCCGAAAAGACGGGAGGACGCTTATGCTGACTGCTGTGGTACAGGCTGTGCGGGGAAAGGCCCCCTTTGACCTCCTGATCCGGAACATACAGATCGTGAATGTATATAACTCCTCCATTGCGCCCGGGTGTATCGGGGTGGTGGGGGAGCATATTGTTTATGTGGGGCCTTTGGAGCCGGATCTCCACGCCCGGCGGGTGATAGACGGGCGGGGGCGGTATGCCCTGCCCGGGTTTGTGGACAGCCACATGCACCTGGAGAGCAGTATGCTGGCCCCCGCCCACTTTGCGCGGATCGCCCTGGGCTGCGGCACCACCACGGTGGCCGCCGACCCCCATGAGATCGGCAATGTGATGGGACTGGAGGGAGTGCGGGCCTTGGTGGAGGCCTGCGAGGGCCTGCCCCTGCGGACCCTGGTCATGGCCCCCTCCACCATCCCCTCCGCCCCCGGGTACGAGGGCTCCGGGTATGAGGTGGGGGCCGGGGAGATGGACCGGCTTTTGGACCTGCCCGGGGTTTGGGGCCTGGGGGAGGTCATGGACTTTAACGCGGTGGCGGACGGCGAGGAGCGTATTCTATCGGTGATAGAGCGGGCCCGCCGCCGCCATTGTCTTTTGGACGGACACGCCTCCCTGCTGACGGGGGCGCGGCTCCAGGCCTTCCGGGCCACGGGGATCGACAGCGACCACACCACAAACTCCCCGGAGAAGCTCCGGGAGGAGCTGGCGTTGGGCTTTACGGTCCAGGTGCAGGAGTCCATGCTCTCCGAGGAGATGGTCCGGGCCATGAACGAGGCCCCGGTCCAGGACCGGATCTGCCTGGTGACTGACGATGTGCCTCTCCACCGGCTCATGCGGGACGGGCATCTCAACCATGTGGTGGAGAAGGCCATTTCCCTTGGGCTGGAGCCTGTGCGGGCCATCCGGTTCGCCACCATAAACGCCGCCCAGCGGCTGCGGCTCTATGACGTGGGGGGACTGGCCCCGGGGATGGCGGCCGACGTGCAGCTGGTGGAGGATATCCGCCGCCCCAGGCCGGTGTTTTTGCTCCGGGGCGGGGAGGTCATTGTGGAGGAGGGGCGGTTTTTGCCCCGGCTTCCGGTGGTGATCCCCTCCATCCTGCGGGAGAGCACCATGGACATCGGCCCGGTGAGGGAGGAGGACTTCCGCATCCGGGTGGAGGTCCCCAACCGGTTCCCGGGGGGACGGGGGAAGGCCAACCTTATCGGCCAGGACGGCGTGGGAGTCCGGACCAAGCGGGTGGAGCGGACGTTGAAGCTGGAGCCGGAGGAGAATGGATCATCTGAGGTCCGGACGGAAAAGCTATTGAAGATGGCGGTATTTAACCGCTATGGGAAAAAACGCCGGGGCCTGGCCCTGGTGGACGGGATGGACGGGGTGACCGGGGCGGTGGCTTTGACCTACGGTCACGACTGCCACAACCTGACGGTTTTCGGCGGCAACGACGCCGACATGGCTCTGGCGGCAAACGCCGTCATTGAGGCTGGGGGCGGGCTTTGCACCGTCCAGGGGGGTAAGGTCCGGCACCGGATATCCCTCCCCCTGGCGGGGCTGATGTGCGACCTGCCCCCGGAGGAGCTGCTGGGACAGATGGAGGAGCTGCTGGAGCACTGCCGGGAGATGGGCTTCCGGCACAGGAATCTGCTGACCTTCCTGACGGTGATGCCCCTGGCGGTGTCCCCCGAGATCAAGTGTACCGATATGGGGCTGCTGGACGTGGCCCACAAAAAATTTCTGCCCCTGGTGGAGGGGATAGAGGAGGATGGGTGATGGAGCGGAGACGACAGGCCGTCCTTCTGGCCCTGCCCGCGGCCCTGGCCCTGCTGGTGTTTTTTCTCATCCCCATGGCGTACATTCTGCTTCGGACGGTGAGGACCAACGGGTTTGCTGATTTTATCGACTTTTTTACCGACCCCTTTTATCTGGATATCCTGTGGACCACCCTGCGGGTGTCCCTGATCTCCACGGGGCTGTCCCTGGCGCTGGGGTATCCGGCGGCCTACTATATGGCCCGGACCCGGTCCCGGGCCAGAAAGTGGATGATGATCGTTATCCTCTTTCCCTTTCTGGTCAGCGCGGTGGTCCGGTCCTACGGCTGGATGGTCATACTGGGGGCCAACGGGCTGCTGAACCAGGGCCTTCTGGCGTTGGGGATCATCTCTCAGCCCCTGAAGATCCTGAATACGGAGACGGCGGTGATCGTGGGCATGATCCATCTGCTGATCCCCTACATGATCCTGTCCCTGGTGGGGGTGCTTCAGAGCATCGATCCCAATGTGGAGTACGCGGCCTACAGCCTGGGGGCCACCCCGGCCCAGACCTTTGCCAAGGTGGTCTTTCCCCTGAGCCTGCCGGGGATCCTGTCCGGGTGCGTGTTGGTGTTCACCATGAGCATGACCTCCTACGTGACCCCCAAGCTGCTGGGGGGCTCCAAGTTCCGGATGATGGCCACCATGGTGGTGCAGGAGATCAACGTGAACTTTGATTGGAGCGCCGCCTCCGCCGTGAGCTATATCCTGCTGGCGGTGATATTGGCGGTCCAGGTGGTCATCGTGCTGTTGACCTCGGGTTATATGAAGCGGATGGGAGGCGGAAAGAATGGATGACAGACGGGTCAACTGGGCCTGCCGGGTTTTGGCGGGGCTGGTGATGGTCTTTTTGCTGGCCCCCCTGGTGGTCATCGTTATCGCCTCCTTTACCCCCACGGCCCTGATCACCTTTCCCCCCAAGGGGTTTTCTCTGAAGTGGTACGCCAATATCTTTCACGCCTCCACCCACTTTATAAATGGATTGGTCAACAGCCTGAAGCTGGGGCTTATCGCCACGGGGGTGGATGTGTTTCTGGGGGTCTTTGCCGCTCTGGCGGTGTGCCGGTATGATTTCAGGGGGAAGAACGCCCTGCTGAACTACTTTACCTCCCCCATGTATGTGCCCAGCGTGGCCTTTGCCTTTGTGCTTCTCCAGGTATACAGCCAGATCGGGGGGATCCCGGGGATGGCGCGGCTCCTCATCGGCCATCTGGTGATCATCCTGCCCTATATCGTCCGGAACACCGTATCGGTGCTCCATGTGTTTGACTGGACGTTGGAGGACGCGGCCACCTCCCTGGGGGCTGCCCCGGCCCAGGTATTTTTCAAGATCACCCTGCCCCTGGCAAAGCCCGGGGTGCTGGCGGGGGCTCTGCTGGCCTTCCTCTACTCCTTTGACGAGGTGGCGCTGAGCAGTCTTCTCTCCACCCCCAAGTTTGTGACACTGCCCATCCGGATCATGAATTATATGGAGCTGACCTTCGACCCCACTTTGGCGGCCATCTCCACCCTGCTCATTCTGGCTTCCCTGGTCCTCATTGTGCTGATGGAGAAGCTGGTGGGGCTGGATATGTTTGTAAAGTAAGGAGGCAACGGTATGGCGACGTTGGAACTGAAAAGCCTGGTCAAACGCTTTGGGGATTTTACCGCTGTGGATGGGATGGACCTGCAGGTGGCCCAGGGGGAGATGATCGCCCTGTTGGGCGGCAGCGGCTGCGGCAAGACCACCACCCTGCGGATGATCGCCGGGTTTACCGAGCCCACCGGAGGCACCATTCTGGTGGATGGGGAGGACGTGGGAAAGATCCCTCCCTACAAGCGGAATATCGGCATCTTCTTTCAGAATTATGCCCTGTTTCCCCATATGACCGTTTTTGAGAACGTGGCCTTTGGACTGAAGCTCCAGAAGTGCTCCAAGGAGGAGACGGCCCGCCGGGTGGGGGAGATCCTGTCCCTGGTAAAGCTCACCGGGCTGGACGGCCGGTATCCCCGGGAGCTGTCGGGAGGCCAGCAGCAGCGGGTGGCCCTGGCCCGGGCGTTGGTGACAAGGCCCTCCATCCTGCTGCTGGACGAGCCTCTCTCTAACCTGGACGCCAAGCTCCGGGTGGAGATGCAGGTGGAGATCAAGCGGATCCAGAGGGAGCTGGGGATCACCACCATCATCGTCACCCACGACCATGAGGAGGCGGTGTCCCTGGCCGACCGGGTCATTGTCATGAACCAGGGGCGGATCCAGCAGATCGGCACCCCCCAGGAGATCTTTGACCATCCCGCCAGCCCCTTTGTGGCGGACTTTATGGGCTTTTCCACCTTCCTCCACGGCAAGGCGGGGGGAGCGCCCCGGGGAGGGAAGCGGCCCATCCTCTGTGGGGGGAGGACTCTTTGGGTGGCCCAGGAGGAGGCGGAGGACCTGGACGAGGGGGAGAGCTGCCTGCTGGCCCTTCGCTCAGAGAGTATGACCCTGGTGGAGGCCCGGTGGGAGAACGCGTTCCCGGGCCGGATCGAGAGTATGACCTACAAAGGGCATACCACCCGGCTGGAGGTCTCGGGATGCTTTGACGAGCCGGTGTTCCCGGCCCTGGGAGAAATCCCCGGATCCGGGGTGGGGGATGAGGTGCTGGTACATTTCCCCTACCGAAAGATCTGTGTATATAAGGCATAAAATAAAACAGATGAGGAGAATGAACATGAAAAAGAAGATGCTGGCTCTGGTCCTA
>CATKDV010000125.1:0-1849 GCA_949746985.1 uncultured Eubacteriales bacterium
CGGGTCTGGAACCGGTCCATGTCGTGGTCCCGGATGATATATTCCAGGGTGGCGGTGGTCTCATCCCCCTCCATGTGCTGGAGATGGAAAAAGCCCTCGTAGCCCTCTGTGTGGGCGGGAATCTCCGCCGGAGGCAGCATAGAGTTGAACTCGATGGCCATGAGAAGGGCGTTTTTCATTTTGTTCTTGGCCGAGCCAGGGTGGATGTTCAGGCCGTGGACAGTGACTTTAGCCCCGGCGGCGTTGAAGTTTTCGTACTCCAGCTCCCCCAGTTCACCGCCGTCCACCGTGTAGGCCACGGCGGCTCCAAAGCCCGCCACGTCGAAGTGGTCTGCCCCCGAGCCGATCTCCTCATCGGGGGTGATGCCAACGGCGATACGGCCATGGGGGATCTCGGGATGGGAGACAAGGTATTCCACGGCGGAGAAGATCTCCGCCACCCCTGCCTTGTCGTCGGCCCCCAGAAGGGTGGTGCCGTCGGTGATGATGAGATCCTGGCCCACATACTGCTTCAGGCTTTCGTGGTCTTTGGCCCGCATGACGATGCCGGGACTTTGCTCGATGTCGCCTCCCTGGTATCGGAGGATGCGGGGGGTTACATTGGTCCCGGAGAAGGAGGGGGCGGTGTCCATGTGGGCGATGAGTCCCATGCAGGGGACGCCCTCGCAGCCAGGAGTGGCGGGGAGCCAGCCATAGACATAGCCAAACTCGTCTATATGGGCGTTCTGGAGCCCCAGCTCATTCAGCTCCGCCGCCAGCTCCGCCCCCAGCAGTTTCTGCTTGGCCGTGGAGGGGACGGTGTCGGAGCAGGGGTCGGATTGGGTGTCAAAGGAGACATACTTCAAAAAGCGGTCTAATACATTCATTTTTCTAAACTTCCTTTTTGGGCCCTAAAATCTCCCTTGACGGAATAGGGAGGAGCCGCTAAACTTATAAAATAAGTATACCATAGATAGGAGGACTTTTCCATGGGTACGAGAAAAGAATTTACCTATCCCTCCAGCGATGGAGTCCACCAGGTCCACGCCGTCCTCTGGCTGCCGGAGAGCGGACAGCCCAGGGGCGTAGTGCAGCTTGTCCACGGCATCTGTGAATACGCCCTGCGCTACGATCCTTTCGCCCAGTTCCTCACTGGCTGCGGCTTTGCCGTTGCAGGAAACGACCACCTGGGGCATGGCCTGACCGCCCAAGGGCCTCAGGAGTACGGATATTTCAATGACTGGTGGGCATTGGTCCGTGATGTGCATACTCTGCGGGAGACGGTGGGAAAGCAGATCCCCGGCGCGCCCTACTTTATGCTGGGCCATTCCATGGGCTCCTTTGTGGCCCGGACCTTCCTCATTGATTACCCCGGGACCCTGACAGGGGCCATCCTTTCGGGCACCGGGCAGGAGCCGGCTCTCACTGTGGCGGCGGGGAAGCTCCTCACCGGGCTGGGGGACCCCCATAAGGTCAATAAACTGTTCTACAAACTGTCCATCGGGGCCTACAACAAACAGTTTGCCCCCGCCCGCACCGGGGCCGACTGGATCTGCCGGGACCTGGCGGTGGTGGACGCCTACCTGGCCGACCCCCTATGTAACTTCCAGACCACGGCGGGAATGAACCACGCCATGATGTCTGGGCTCCAGTATGTGGCGAAAATGGAGAACTTGAAGCGAATGGATAAGGACACGCCAGTCTACTTCTTTGCCGGGGACAAGGATCCGGTGGGCGCCTGTGGTAAGGGCGTGGAGAAGGTGGCCCGCTGGTTCCGGGAGGCCGGGGTGAGGGACGTGCAGGTCAAGCTCTATCCCGGCGGCCGCCACGAGATGCTCAACGAGACCAACAAAGAGGAGGTCTACGCCGA
>CATKDV010000126.1:0-10422 GCA_949746985.1 uncultured Eubacteriales bacterium
ACTTAAAAAAACGCGATAAATAGGACTTGCCATCTGTCGCTTCCCGGTATAAAATAGAAAATTAGGTAAAAGAAAGGAGCCCTCCGCCATGAGCGATTGCCTTTTTTGTAAGATCATCTCTGGGGATATCCCCTCCAAAAAAGTCTATGAAGACGCTCTTTGTTACGCCTTTTATGACATTGATCCCCAGGCCCCCGTCCATTTTCTGGTGATCCCCAAGGAGCACATCCAGTCTGTCTCCCAAGTAGACGAGCGCAGTGCCGCCACCGTAGGCCATATATTTGCTGTGATCGCCCAGCTTGCCAAAAAATTGGAGCTGGAAAGCTACCGGGTCGTCTCCAACATTGGAGACCAGGCGGGACAGAGTGTCCATCACCTTCATTTCCATGTTCTCTCCGGCCGGGATATGACCTGGCCTCCGGGCTGAGCGATCATGTCCCATACGGCAAAAAAAGTCCTCATAAGTATTTTCTCCTGGCTGGTACGCATAGCGATCTTTCCCATGCTGGCAGCCTGGGTCTTGGTGCGCCTTTGGATTCCCTGGGGAGATATTTTCCCGACAGAAAATCTCATTATCGCCGCTGTGGCCATCTCTGCCATCCTTCTCTTTCTGGAGGCCGTCTGCAAGCTGACCCCACGCATTCTTCTCCCCTGGAAGGCCTGGTGGAAAAATCTGCTGTCGGTGATCCCACCCCTTCTGCTGGGCTGGTATTTCGACATCAGCTGTATCATGCCCACCACCCTTCTGCCAAAGATCCAGTGGCTGCCGAAAGGCTGGCTTTTGACCGATCTTTGCCACCTGGGCAATGCGGTGGTCTTTGCTTTCATCGTCATGGCCCTTCTCAAAGCCGGGCGGGATGTGGCGGGTGTGGCCAGGGCAGATTGGAAGCAGCTTCTGGTCATCCTGATTTGCCTCAACCTGGCTACCGCCCTCTATTCCTTTACCTCCAATACGGTATATATCTGGGACAACGCCGGATACTGGGCCATCGCCCGGAATCTGGCAACGGAAAAGGTCGTGGGCTATGAGCAGATCCTGTCCGTACTGGAGTCCACCCTCACCGAGGATTATAACTACTTGCTGGCTTATCCGATCTCTCTTATCATGCGCATATTCGGCACCAGCAGGACCGTATTTCTTTTCGCATTGTCCAACCTTTATACCTTCCCCGCTCTGTGGGGCTTTACCTCTCTGGCCAACTCCAAGCGGTGGAGCGGCCTGGTAGTGGCCAGCCTCTTTCCCATGCTGGGATATACGGGTCTTGTCGGCATGGTCGACGTGGCATCCTGTGCCATGGGCATTTGGGCCTATAATATATACACCAGCGACAAACCTGCCGTCAGCCGGGGCATCATGACAGGGGCCCTGTTGGTAGGCTCGTTCCTCTGCCGACGCTATTTTCTCTTCTTTGCCGCTTCCTTTGGGGTAGCGGTATTCATCGCAAAAGTGTTTTTCGATCACAAAAAATGGTGGGATTTTCTGGCCCTGTGCTGTTCCACCGCCCTGTGCGCCGTCACATTCGCCATCCGGTTTATCTTGGACAAGGTTCTGGAACCTGACTACGGAGATATCTACTCCGCCTATTATCTCGGTCTGGAATCAGATTTTCTCTCCTTCTGCCGCTATTTCGGAATGGTGCTGTTGATCCTGTTCCTGATAGCCGCCTTGGTAGATCTGGCCCAGAAGGAGGATCGATTTAAGATCACCATGGGGCTTGTCCAGATAGCGGTATGCTTTATCGCCTTTGTACAGGTCCAATCCCATGGGCAGCAGCATTTGCTGATGTATCTCCCCCCTATCGCCTTCGTTGCGGTGAACGCTCTGGCCCGGGCGCCTCAATACATGAGCGCTTTTTTGGCCATCTCAACAGCGGTCTACTGCTTTTTCCCCAAGATCCAGCCAGCATCCATCAAAGATATCGAGACCCCCGACCTGTTTCCCTCCTTCCATTTCTATGGTCCCCAGCGCTCTGATATCAATGAACTGCTGCGCCTGGCAGATTATCTGGACAGCTTGTCCCGGCTGGAGGAGAAAACGGTAGCGGTCCTATCCTCCTCCTTCACCCTGAATTATGAAACCATCGCCAGTCTCCGGGCCTCTCTGGACCTGCCTGAACCAGAGCTCCGCTCGGTACTCCAATACCACGGTACGGTTGACAAGCGGGATGCCTTCAACTGGAACACCGCCTTTGCCGACTACGTGGTGGTGGGCGACCCTGTCCAGACCCATCTGGGGGATGAAAACCAGCAGATCCTCACCATCCTGGCCCAGCACATCCTGGCGGGTACCGGCCCCGGCCAGGCCTATGTGGAGCTGGCTCCTACCTTCCAGCTGGCCAACGGAGTTACCGTCCGGGTCTATAAGCGTCTGCGGCCCTGGTATCTCGATGAATATCATGTGATCTCCGATTCCCTCATTGATTTGTATCCGGAGTACGAGGAGCTTTACAGCATTCCGGACTGGATCCAATAGGATCTCGCGCACAGTTGGAGATGAGCCGACACGGACGCTGCTTTTTGATAAAACGCCACCGACTCTGTCCCTCCATTCCCCCTTTATCGGCTCAACTCAAATCTTGAATATCTGTCTTGCGCAACTGTTCGCTGCGGCGTCGCTCTTCCGGCAGCCAAAACAGATCGTCAAAAGGATCAAAGAGGGAATTTTGTCCAACAACCATATCCAGATCATCTATATAATATAGAATGAGCCGCCCAGATACCCCGTATCTGGGCGGCTCATTCTGTATACCGGACAACAGCGTTTACTGCCTGTTCTTTCCACTCCAGGCCCATCCTCCTCTTATGGGTAACCATCCCATGGAACGAAGGATCGGAGTGAGCGCGGCAAAGAGGAAACAAAGCATCACCGTCTGCGGGATCAGCTTGATGGCATTGGTCACCGCACTGGCGCTCATATAATAGAGATACCCCTTTCCCGTCCCGGATAGGATCGTGCTCCAAAGACTCCCCAGAAACACATTCATCAGATTGGTGATCCCCTTGGCCAAAAATACCCGGATCGGCCCAAACCGGGTTCGGTAGAGAAGCAGGGCGTAGATGAGATTCCCCAGCATAGTGGTGAGGGCGTAGCCCGGGAAATAAGGATAGGCCGGATTGGCCAGGTAGGAAATGGTGTCCTCTGCAAATCCAAAAACCACCCCGGTCACCGGACCGCATACCATAGAGCAGAGACTCCGGGCCAGAAAGCCCCAGGTGACCTTTGCGGCATACATATCCATCAGGTGGATCTGGATGGATGGCACTCGGCCCAGGGCCGCGCAGGCGGCGATCATCAGGGCGGCAAAGGCCAGGTTCCGCGGCCTTTTGAAATCCTTTCCCGCCGTGCGCCAATAGGCGGCGGAAAAGGGCGTTTTGTAAAGGGTCTGGTCCAGTGTGTTCATAAAAAACTCCTCCTTCTATGCCGGGCAGCCCTTTCGGGACGCCGCACAGAGGAGGACACAATGCCGCCCATATGCGGCAGCGGGATGCGGAAACGGCACTGCGGAGGATTTTCCCTCTCTTCGTCCGGCGGACAACTCCCCGTCCCGCCGGCACTGAACACGCCGCTTCCTACTCTGCCTGTTTTTCCTATCATACCCTATCCGGAAGAAAAAAGCAAGGGCTTCCTGTCCTCATCTCACCCAGATACGCCTCCGCCTCCCCCCTACTTCGGAAGCGGATCACCTCTTTCTCCCGGTATTTTTTCAGCAATTCCTCTATGTGAGGCCGCTGGTCTCTGGGAAAATCCAGGATCCATTGCCGGAACTCCTCATCAAACTCCCTCTCCACCCAGGGCATATCCTCCCGGGGCTTCCCGATCCGCTCCTCCGCTCCCGCAAGGCAGAGCTCTACCGGATAGTCCAGCAGAAAGACGGTGTCGCATTCCTGTAAACGCAGCTCCAAAGTCCGCAGGTAATTCCCGTCAATGATCCAGCAATCTTTTTTCAGCAGTTCCTTTAGCCCTCTGTCAAACTCCTCCCTGGACACATTGGTCCTGTCAGGTTTATGCCACAGCATATCCAGATAATAGAGCGGCAGCCCTGTCCGGTCCCGCAGCGCCCGGGCAAAGGTGCTCTTCCCCGCCCCGGGGCTTCCGATCACGATCACCTTTTTCATATGCGCCTCCCGCTCCAACGCCTATTTTAAAATCCCCATCTCCACCAGCCGATCATAGCCGTACAGCACATTCAACACCTCCAGCAAAGCGTTGGCAGACATGTGCTCCGGCAGATCCAGCTGCTTCAAAAGGACTCTGCGGTTCTCCGCCGCCTGGGGGGTGCCGGAAAGTCCCGCCAGATAGAGGTCCGTCTTGGTGACTGGTCTCCTTGTCTGAGCGGTACGCATCCCACCCAAAAGGAAGGTCGCTCCGCCCTGTCTGAGGGCCTCCAGCAAAATCTCAGGGGGCATCCCCTCCACCCCCAGCTTGCCCTCCTTTCCCGGTTTCCGCTTTCGCCTCTCTTTCCCAAATCGGTCCGGAATATAGGCGTGCTTCACCTGGGAGGGGTCCACTGCTCCCTTCAGATAATTTCGAATGATAAACCCAGCTCCGTCAGAGTCAGTAAGGACCAAAAGCCCCCGCTCTGCCGCCAGCCGCCGCAGCAGAGCCAGCCGCTCCTCATCGCGGAATATCCCAAACCCGGAGGTCTCCAAAATAACCGTGTCCACCACCTGGGACAGGGCGTTTTTATCATACCGGCCCTCCACCACGACGGCCTCCCGGATCCGGGGCCTGTGAGACCCTCCCCCGCTCATGCCGCCTGCCGCTGGGCCAGCTCCAGCAGAAGGTTCACAAGTACGTCCTGCCCGTCGGCCCCGGTGGACTTCATCTGCAGGTCCGCCTCCTCACAGCGCAGCAACGCCCAGCAGTACCAATCCAGTGTGAAGCGGCGACATGACTGAAAGAGTTTTTCCGCCTGGAATTCCCGACGAAGGCCCCATAGATCCATGAGCCATTTGATGTTCTTCTGTCCTTCCACCGCCAGCCGTGCAGTGTAAAGCTGACGCACTTGCTTAGCAAGTGATGCCAGCAGTTTTATGGGAGCCTCCTGCATATGAAACAGGTCACCCAACACCGAAAATGCCTTGTCAAAATTCTTGGCAGCAATGGCGTCGGTCAGATTGAAGATCACTGCATCCAGTTGCGGAGTGGATACCGCATCGATATCCTGCCGGGTGATCTGCCGCCGCTTGGCATAGGCTCCGATCTTCCCGATCTCAGAAATGAGCCCTGTCATCAGGTCTCCGCAGCGGAAAATCAGATATTCCGCATCCGGAATACTGATCTCATGGCCCAGAGCCTGGAAGCGGGCCTCCACCCACTTTACCAGTTTCTTCTGTCCCTGGCGGACAAAGTTCACCACCCTGCCCTTCTCCTTCACCAACTTTGCCAGCTTGGCCCGGTTGTCCAGCTTGTATTCCAGCACATCATAAACAAAGACCAGACATACATAATCGGGAAGGTCGTTAAGCAATTCCATAAGTCCCTCCCGGTCCCCCTTGTCCATATCCCAGTCAGAAACCACCACCATAGTCCGCTCGCTCATCATCGGCATGGCGTCCACCAGTCCATGAAGCCGCGACAAGGTAAAATCCTTTCCAGCAAGGACGTGATAATTGAAATCATCCAGTCCCCCAGTGAGTAGAAGCTCCTTCATCCTCTCCAGGCTCCGATCTCTCAGGTAGGTCTCCTCCCCATGAAAAATGTAGAGTTGGCCCAATTCTCCCGCCGTCAATTCCCGGCGCAGCTCATCATAGGAAGGATCTTCTGTTTTCTTTTGGTAGGCCATGGCGGAGGTCTCCCCTCTTCTTGTCTTGAATATGAAAAGTATAACACAAGCTCCCCGGTTTTGCAATCACCGGGCTCTTGACGTAAGGTCCTCAGACAGGTAAAATAGGGTCAAACAGAAAGGTGGGACCCTTCATGCTTCAACTTCGTGCCAGAGACTACAGGATCACGGTAGGCGAGCTTCCTCCGGGGAATCGCAACAAGATCACCGATGTGCCGGGGATCACCGTAGGCCACCGCACAGTAGACACTGACGAGCACAAGACCGGGGTGACTGTGGTCCTTCCCTGTCCTGAAAATCCATTTACCCATAAGCTGCCCGCCGCCGCCTTTGTACTCAACGGCTTTGGAAAAAGTCTCGGCCTGGTCCAGGTGGAGGAGCTGGGTACGCTGGAAACTCCCATCGCCCTTACCAACACCCTGAACGTCGGTCTGGTCCACGACGCCCTGGTGGAGTACATGATCCGCCGCTGCGAGACCGAGGGTTTTGAACTGCGCTCAGTGAACCCCGTGGTCTGCGAGTGCAACGACGGAGGCCTCAACCACATCCAGAACCGGGTCGTGGGCAAAGAGGATGTCTTCGCCGCCTTTGCCGCCGCTGGACTGGATTTTGACGAAGGGGATGTAGGCGCCGGTAAGGGCATGGTTTGTCACGGTCTAAAGGGCGGGATCGGCTCCGCCTCCCGGATCATGGCAGTAGACGGAAACGTCTACACCATGGGCGCTCTTGTTCTGGCCAACCATGGTAGTATGAAGGACCTGACTGTAGCCGGCTGCCATATCGGTCCCACTCTGGACCAAGCCAAGGCTGCCCGGGAATCGGACATTGGCTCCTGCATCGTTTTGTTGGCCACCGACCTTCCTCTGGACAGCCGCCAGCTTGGCCGGGTCGCCAGGCGGGCTTCCGTGGGGCTGGCCCGGCTGGGCTCCTTTATCGGCCAGGGCAGCGGCGAAGTCTTTGTAGCCTTCTCCACCGCCAATCCCTTTAACGGCAGAGATGACTCCGCCGTCCGTACAGTGACCGCCTTCCACGAGGACAAACTGGATACCGCTTTTCGGGCCGCGGCGGAGTGTGTGGAGGAATCGGTCCTCAACTGCCTGTTTACCGCCCGGACCTGTACCGGATGGGACGGAAAGACAGTGTGGGGCCTTACCGACCTGTGGAAACCGGGGTCTTAAAATAAAAGGAAGGGCCGCTGCCTTAGGCAGCGGCCCTTCCTTTTATTCCCTCTCGAATAGTTCCTTCCCCACTCCGCATACCGGGCAGGTCCACTCCTCCGGCACCTGCTCCCAGGGGGTATTGGGAGGCAGGTTTCCCTGGTCTCCCTCTGCCGGATCATAAATATAACCACAGACGGTGCAGACATACTTCTCCATTCTCTCACCCCCCTTCTACCCATTGTGTAAACTCGTCCCAAAGCTCCATCGCCTTGAATTTTACCACATATCCTTCGCTCTCTCCTGTGATGAGCCGTACCTGATCCTCCGAAAAGTTCCCCGCCCTCTCCGCCACTGTCTCGCACACTGAACCAAGACACAGGGGCGGAAAGACCACGCACCACCAGTTTTGACCCTTTCCCTCTCCCAGCGTGATCCTCAGAGCGGGGTACTGTCCAGCTGGGAGCGCAAAATCTTCATACTCCTTGGTGGGAAACCAGACCGCCTCCTCGATCGAGGCGGTGACCTCCACCCCCGCCCCCACCGTTTCTGCCCCGACCTGTGCCAGCTCAGAAAGATGCTGCGCCAGGATCTCCATGGCCTCCTCCTGGGAACCCGCCTCCTCCAGCCAGGGGGCCGCCTGGGCCAGCACAGCGTCCCGGACCCGCAGCTTTTCCGCCTGATCCTCCGCGCTGTCGGACTGGGCCACCACATGGAGCCGCACCATCCGCTCCGCTAAGGCCTTTTGCTGTCCTGTCAGCCACACAGCGGTCAGCACAGCTATGCCCACTCCGAACAGCAGACATCCCTCCCATATATGCAGCCGGGATCTTGTTGTATGTTCCAAATCAGACACACCTTTCTATGTGAGTTATATCCATTTTCTCCATGTTTTTGCCTCCTTATACCTTTTCCGTTTCCCAAACCCCCACAGACTCTAAGCCCCTTTCCATTTTCACCCTCCTGTTGCAAATTTATCCAAAAAAAACACATTGGCAATCCCCAAATCTTTATCTAAACTGATAACAGGCATAGAAAATT
Source organism: uncultured Eubacteriales bacterium (assembly GCA_949746985.1). Taxonomy (GTDB): domain Bacteria; phylum Bacillota; class Clostridia; order Oscillospirales; family Oscillospiraceae; genus Vermiculatibacterium. The sequence goes on from CATKDV010000126.1 coordinate 7,985, forward strand.
TCGTTAAACATGTGGCAAAGCAGAATAATTGGAGGAGGAAGATCAGTATGAAAATCACCAAGAAGCGTATCCTTGCAACCGTGGCCGCAACACTTGCCCTGGCTATGAGCCTTACCGCCTGCGGCGGCAAGAGCGGCGAGTATCCCACCAAGGGGATCGAGGTCATCTGCCCCTGGAGCGCCGGCGGCGGTACCGACGCCTGCCTGCGTGCCTTCACCGATGCCATGGGCAAGGATCTGGGCCAGACCCTCACCGTGAACAACATCACCGGTGGCGGCGGCATCACCGGCCACCAGGCCATTGCCGACGCTGAGGCTGACGGCTACACCATCGGCATGATCACCTTCGAGTTGTCCACCTACGTTCCCCTGGGCACCAGCGACCTGACCTGGGAGAGCTACGAGCCTCTGTGCCGGGTCAACACCGATGCCGCCACCGTCACCGTGGCCACCCAGTGGGCCAATGACAACGGCATCACCGACCTGGCCTCCTACATCAACTACTGCAAGGCTCACCCCGGCGAGGTCCAGATGGGCGGTTCCTCCAACGCCTCCGTGTGGCACATCGCCGGCGGCTACCTGATGAACGCCACCGGGATCGACATCCAGATGGTCACCTATCAGGAGGGCGCCGCCGCTGCCGTTAAGGACGCCGCCGGCGACTTCATCCAGGGTGTCACCGTCTCCCTGGCCGAAGCCCGCAGCTTCATCGAGTCCGGCGACCTGATCTGCCTGGGCGTCATGTCCGACGAGCGCAACCCCGCCTTCCCTGAGGTTCCCACCTGTGTGGAGCAGGGCTTTGACGTAAAGTATTTCACCCAGCGCGGCATGGCCGTGCCCAAGGGGATTGACCCTGAGGTGAAGGCCCGTCTCGAGACGGCCTGCGAAAATGCCATCAAGGACGAAGACTTCGTCAAGTTCATGGAGAACAATGGCCAGGCGATCTCCTACCTGAACGCCGCCGACTACACCGCCTTCCTGGAGCAGTCTGCCACCGACGTGGCCGCCGCCATGGAGGCCGTGGGTCTGTAATCGTCCCGCCAAATCGCCATTCTGCAGGATGGGCAGGCCCAAGGCCTGCCCATCCTCTGTAAAAGCCCGGGCATACCCTGAAAAGAAAGGGAGGATCTTTCTATGACAAAAAAGACCCAAAGCCTGACCTTTGCCAATCTCGTGGCCTCCGTCCTTTTCATTGCGGTGGGCATTTGGGGGCTGCTGCAGATGCTGAATCTGCAGCAGGTAAAGGACACTTACGCCCAGCCAAATGTCTTTCCCATCGCCATGATCATTGGGATGCTGGTCTTCTCAGCGGTCCTGCTGGTCCAGTCCATCCTCAAGCTGTCCAAAATGGACCTGAACGACCCCATGGTGGACAAGGCCGAGAGCATCAATGTCATCAAGGATAAGGGAGTCCAGGGGGCTGTCATCGTCATCGCCCTGTGCATAGCCTTTGTCCTGCTCTTCAAGCCCCTGGGCTACGTGCTGGACGCCTCTATCATCAGCTTCGTCATCATGGCCTTGATCGGCAAGCGGAAATGGGGTGTCATGGCTCTGGTCTCCATCCTGGTCCCCTTCGTCATGTGGCTGCTGTTTTTCAAGCTCCTGTCCGTCAACATCCCCATGGGTCCTCTCAGCTTCCTGAAGGACCTGATCGCCGCAATTTAAGGAGGAGAGATATCTATGGATTTTGGAATGTTGATCTCCAGCTACGCTGAAGTCTTTACCAGTCTCCAGGTCCTCCTGATGACCTTTGTGGGCGCGCTGGGCGGCATCCTTCTGGGCGCCATCCCCGGTATGACCGCCACCATGGGCGTGGCCCTGTTGGTGCCCTTCTCCTTCGGAATGGACCTGATCCCCGCTATCGGGTTGCTCCTGGGCATCTACTGCGGCGGTATGTACGGCGGCTCCATCTCCGCCATCCTCATCCACGCCCCCGGCACTCCCTCCGCCGCCACCGTGCTGGACGGCTATCCCATGACAAAGAAAGACGAGGCCGGTCGGGCCCTGTCGGTAGCCATGTTCTCCTCTTTCTGCGGCGGCATCATCGGCGCCCTCATCATGACCTTCCTGTCCCCTCTTATCGCGGATATGGCCATGAACTTCGGCCCTGGCGAGATGTTCATGCTGGCCTTCTTCGGCCTGAGCGTCATCATCTCCATCTCGGGCAAGTCCATCACCAAGGGTCTGATGAGCGCCTTCCTGGGTATGTTCATGTGCTGCGTAGGACTGGACCCCACCAACGGCATCCCCCGCTTCATGACTGTGAAGCAGACCGGGCTGCTGGACGGTTTCCAGTTCATCCCCGCCCTCATCGGTATGTTCGCCGTTGCCGAGGTCATCGCCGGTGTAGAGCGCATCCTCACAGGTAAGGAGCACACCGCCTCCTCCAACGAGAAGATCACCAGTGTGCTGCCCGATCTGAAAACCATCAAGCAGATC
>CATKDV010000127.1:0-4927 GCA_949746985.1 uncultured Eubacteriales bacterium
ATGTCCCGTATCGACCAAAGAAAAAACGATGAACTCCGCCCCATCGAGATCATCCCCGGTATCAACAAATTTGCCGAAGGCTCCTGCCTCATCCGCTGCGGCAACACCCACGTGCTCTGTACCGCCAGCGTGGAGGAGCGCACCCCGCCCCATGTCCCCGAGGGGACGGGCTGGGTCACAGCGGAGTACTCCATGCTCCCCCGGGCCAACCGGGAGCGGAGCAAGCGGGACGTAGCCAAGCTGAAGCTCTCTCCCCGGTCCGCCGAAATTCAAAGACTGGTGGGCCGCTCCCTCCGGGCTTGTGTGGATATGGCCAAGCTGGGGGAGCGCACCGTCACCATCGACTGCGACGTATTGCAGGGGGACGGCGGCACCCGCACCGCCAGCGTTACCGGGGGCTACGTGGCCCTGGCTCTGGCAGTGAAAAAGCTGTTGGAGGATGGAAGCCTTACGGAAAATCCCCTCATTGACAGCGTAGCCGCCGTCTCGGCGGGCATTGTCAGCGACGAACTGCTGCTGGACCTCTGCTACGAGGAGGACTCCTCCGCCCAGGTGGACCTCAATTGCGTCATGACCGGCGCCGGCGGCATTGTGGAACTCCAGGGCACTGGCGAGGGCCGCTCCTTCACCATCGCCGAGCAAAGAGCCTTGGTGGACCTGTGCGCCAAGGGCATCAAAGAAATTCAAACCATCCAAAAGAACGTGTTGGAGGGATGACCCATGAAAATGGTACTTGCCAGCAAAAACCCCCACAAGCTTACCGAGATGTCCGCCATCCTCTCCCAGCTGGGGATCGAGGTGGTGCTGGAATCCGACGTGGGCGTGGATGTGGACGTGGAGGAGACCGGGACCACCTTTGAGGAGAACGCCGCTCTCAAGGCCCGGGCCGTCATGGAGGCCTCCGGCCTTCCCGCCATCGCCGACGACTCCGGTCTCTGCGTTACCGCCCTGGGGGATGGCCCGGGAGTCTACTCCGCCCGCTACGGCGGGGAGGGACTCACCGATCAGGAGCGCTATCAGCTGGTCCTCAAGGGGCTTTCCGGCCAGCTGGACCGGAGCGCCAAATTCGTCTCCGCCATCTGCTGCGCCTTTCCCGGCGGGGACATGGTCACCGCCCGGGGGGAGTGCCCCGGCCTTATCGCCTATGCCCCCATGGGGGAGGACGGCTTCGGCTACGACCCGGTATTCCTGGTGCCCGAGAAGAAAAAGACCTTCGCCCAAATGACGGCCCAGGAGAAAAACGCCATCTCCCACCGGGGGGTGGCCCTGCAAAAATTCAAGGCGGAATTGGAGAAGTACCTGACAAAGCCCGCCCCGTAGGGCGGGGAGCTTGCCCCGCCACAGAAGGAACCCTTTCTGTATATTAGGCAAAAGAAACGTATCACAAAATCCCAAGGAGAAGGCAGAATATGGAACTGACCAGCAAGCAGCGCGCCCAGCTCCGGGCCTTGGCCAATCCCCTGGAGCCCATCGTCCACATCGGCAAGGGGGACCTGGGGGAGAACCTGATCCGCCAGGCCGACGACGCCCTGGAGGCCCGGGAGCTCATCAAGTGCCGGGTATTGGAGACCTCGGAATACTCCCCCCGGGAGGCCGCCGAGGCCCTTTCCAAGGCCACCCGGTCCGAAGTGATCCAGGTCATTGGAACAAAATTCATTTTATATCGTCAAAGCCATAAAAAGGATAAGAAGGATAAAATCGTTCTGGTACGCAGATAAAAAGGGGGGAAGCTACATGAGGATCGGCATATACGGCGGCACCTTTAATCCGCCCCACTTGGGACATCTGGTCTCAGCCCGCTTTGCCCTGGAGACTCTGGGCCTGGACCGGCTCATCTTCATGCCGGCGGGGGACCCGCCCCACAAAGAGCTGCCCCCCGGCTCTCCCTCGGGGTCGGAGCGGCTCGCCATGATGGAGCTGGCCGCCGATTCCATGCTCCTGCCCGGTCGGGTGGAGGTCTCCGACATGGAGGTGCGCCGGGAGGGGAAAAGCTATACCGCCGATACCCTTCAGGAACTCCACGAGCAGTACCCCGACGACGAGCTGTGGCTCCTTATGGGGACCGATATGTTCCTCTCCCTTCAGAACTGGAAGAAGCCGGAGCGCATCTGCTCCCTGGCCCGCCTGGCGGCCTTCGCCCGGAGCCGGGAGGATACGGGGGAGATGTTGGAGAGACAGGCAAGGTACCTCAGGGAGACCTATGGGGCCAAATGCGCCGTCCTCCAGCTTCCCCAGATCACCCCGGTGTCCTCCACCCAGCTCCGGGACCTGCTGGGCAGGGGGGAGGGAAGGGAGTACCTGTCCCCCGCCGTCTACGGTCATATCCTGCGAAAGGGCCTCTACGGCGCTTGTGCGGATATGAAAGCGCTGAACCACGAGGACCTGGCCGCCTGTTCCCTCTCCATGGTCTACGCCAAGCGCCACGCCCATATCCTGGGGGTGGCCCAGACGGCGGTGGACCTGGCCAAACACTGGGGAGCCGATGAGGAGCTGGCCTTCCGGGCGGGGATCCTCCATGACTGCACCAAATATCTCTCCCTGGAGGAGCACCTTGCCATCTGTGAGAGATACGGTCTGGAACTGGACGACATGGAGCGCCAGAGCGCCAAGCTCCTCCACTCCAAGACAGGGGCCGCCCTGGCCCGGCATCTCTACGGCCAGCCGGACGAGGTCTACTGGGCCATCTACTGGCACACCACCGGTAAGGCGGATATGACCGTGCTGGAAAAGATCATCTACTTAGCCGACTACATGGAACCCAACCGCAAATTTGACGGGGTGGAGGACCTGCGGCGGCTGTGTTACGAGGACCTGGACCAGGCTCTGCTCCTGGGGGTCCGCATGAGCGTTGCGGACCTGAGGGAACGGGGCGTGGATATCCATAAAAATACACAGGGAGCTATGGATTGGGTGCTGGAGCATCGGAAAGGATAACCTATGAGCGATCCGAAAGAAAAAAAGCCGGGGTCCGGCTCGGAAAAAAGATCCGCGGGGCAGTCTACAGGGAAACGGGTGGCCGGAAAGCCGGGGCCTCGGGCGCCTAAGCGCAGTACCGGCGGTCCCAAGTCTTCCGGGACCAGAAGAGCCGAACCGCCCCGGACCACACAGCAGAAGATCCTGCGGGGGCTGTACATCGCCCTGACGGTGGTCTCCGCCATCATCGTGCTGGGCTATATCGGGGTGAACCTTTTCGCCGCGCCCCCCGATGTGGGGCCCAGCGGCCCGGATGGACCTGACCGGACTCCCCGGCCCAGGGTCACCACCACGGTGGATGAGTCGGGCAACGTGATCGAGGTGGAGATCCCCGGCCTGCCGGCAGACAGGAAGAAGGAGTTCTATACCTTCCTGGTGGTGGGCCAGAGCCAGGACTCCGGCGGAAAGCTCTCCGACACCATGATGCTAGTGGCTTACGACGTGCCCAACCAAAAGCTCAGCGTGATGAATCTGCCCCGGGACACCTATGTCCGCTACCAGGGGGTACGGATGCTGAACGCGGTATATAACCGGGCTGGCGGAGATAAGGACGGCAAGGGGATCCAGGGGCTGAAAAACGCAGTGGAGGATCTGACCGGAATTTACCCCGATTTTCATGTCATTATCCAGTGGGAGGCTTTGGGTGAGTTGGTGGACGCCATCGGCGGGGTCTATTTTGACGTCCCCTTTGACATGTATTATAATGACCTCAGCCAGCATTTCAAGATCGACGTGAAGAAGGGCTACCAGCTCCTGGATGGCGAGGGGGCCATGGGCGTGGTCCGCTGGCGGCAGAACAGCATCGGAAATACGGGAATGAAGGATCCCCATTACGGCTATGCCGACGGGGACCTGGGCCGGATCAAGACCCAGCAGGCATTTATGAAAGCGGTCATTGCCAAGTGTATCCAGCCCGATGTGCTGTTGGGCAACCTGAGCGAATATATCAATATTTTCCAACGGAACGTTATCACCGACCTGTCGGTGGCCAATATGGCCTATTTCGGCAAGGCGGCCATTGGTGGGCTGGATATGGAGAACGTGACCTTTGTCACCCTGCCCAATAACTATGCCGGCGATGGACACCTGGTCCCCGTGGGCAGCCAGATCGTAAAGGCGGTCAACGAGAGCTTCAACCCCTATGAGGACGATATCCGCCTGAGCGAGCTGACCCTCGCCACCATGGACGATGTGCCCCGCCGGAGCGCCGCCCCAGCGGAGACGGAGGACCCGGACGTCACCAACGACCCGGGCGCCCCGGAGGATCCGGACAGTTCACAGGACCCGCAGCCGACACAGAGCGGCGATGTGATCCTGCCCCCAGGCTCCTTCTCCCGCCCCTCTGCCAGTCCCAGACCGACGGAGAGTGGGAGTCCGGAGGGCAGCCCCCGGCCCTCTGAAAGCGGAGATCCCGGACCGACCGCCTCCCCCAGGCCCAGTGGTCTTCCCGGCGGTATTGTGATCCCCAGCGGGACTCCGGTGGAGCGGGAGACCCCTGTTGCCCCGCCTGACACGGAGCCCACGCCACCCCCGACAGATACCCCCGCGCCCCCTCCGGCGGATACTCCGTCTCCCGCTGAAGAGGAGCCTCTGCTACCCCCTATGTGACCCTGTAGGGGCGCATATCATGCGCCCACTCGCCCCATCTATATTCCCTCGAGGGATGAAAGGAGATGCCTATGACGCCCAAAGAGACAGCCCTATTATTGGCGAAGGCCCTGGATAGCAAGAAAGGCCTGGATATCAAAGTTTTGGAGACCGGCCACCTCACCACTCTGGCCGACTATTTCGTCCTCTGCTCCGCCACCTCCACCACCCAGATCAAGGCCCTGGCCGACGCCTGCGAGAAGGCCATGAAGGAGGAGGCAAACGAGCTTCCCCACCATGTGGAGGGCCACCGGGGCGGGACCTGGATCCTGCTGGACTTCTCCGCGGTGGTGGTCCACGTTTTCAA
>CATKDV010000128.1:0-3710 GCA_949746985.1 uncultured Eubacteriales bacterium
CCGCGACGCCGCCTTCCTCTGCGGCTTCCGCCTCTGCTCCCGGCTCGTGGTCCAGCTTCTCACAGCTTGATCAGCTCATACTCCCGGGTACCCAGACCGATCTTCTCCCCGTGCTCCAGGCAGGACTTCCACTCGCTGCCCTCGGTGCAGTTCTCAAAGTGGTCCTTATGGTCGATAAAGCCCTTGGCCTTCATCCTCCGGTAGAGCTGGGCCCCGGGGATGGGCTCCTTCTCCATGCAGGCGTCGGCGCAGGCCTGGTCCATGGCCACCGGGTCCAGGGAGGCGAACATGCCGATATCCGGCAGGATGGGCACATCGTTCTCCCCGTGGCAGTCGCAGTTGGGGGAGATATCCTTCACCAGGCTGATATGGAAGCAGGGCCGCCCGTCCACCACCGCCTTGGCGTACTCCGCCATCTTCCGGTTGAGCATCTGCACCGTATCCCAGGCGGGATTCTCGATGGCGTCAAAGTTACAGGCCCCGATACACCGCCCGCAGCCCACACATTTGCCGTGGTCGATGCTGGCCTTCCGGTCCGCTCCGTAGGAGATGGCAGCCTGCCCGCACTGCTTGGCACACTGGCGGCAGCCCACACAGACCTCCTGGTGGACAATGGGTTTTCCGGCGTTATGCTGCTCCATCTTCCCCGCCCGGCTGCCGCAGCCCATGCCGATGTTCTTCACCGCGCCGCCGAACCCGGCCTGCTCATGGCCCTTGAAGTGGGTCAGGGAGATGAATACATCCGCGTCCATCACCGCCCGGCCGATCTTGGCCGTCTTGATGTACTCGCCCCCCACCACAGGCACCTCCACATCGTCAGTGCCCTTCAGCCCGTCGCCGATAATGACCTGACAGCCGGTGGACAGGGGGGAAAAGCCGTTTTCATAGGCTGCGTCCATGTGCTCCAGGGCGTTCTTTCTCCGCCCCACATACAGGGTGTTGCAGTCGCACAGGAAGGGGATCCCGCCCCGGGCCTTCACATAGTCCGCCACCGTCTTGGCGTAGTTGGGCCGCAGAAAGCTGAGATTCCCAGGCTCGCCGAAATGCATCTTGATGCAGACAAACTTCTTCTCCAGGTCGATCTGGCCCAGCCCCGCTTTGTCCATCAACCGGGTCAGCTTATCCAGCTGACTGGTCCCCACATCCACATGAAAATCGGTAAAGTACACTTTTGACGCCGTCATGCCTTTTCCTCCTAAACTTTCTCTAAAATCGGTTACAAGCGGTTACAAATAGTTACAAAATGGTTACGATCAGATCCCCAGCCCCAACCCGCCGGTGATGCGGCCCATGGAGTCGGCGGCGTCGGCCTCGGCGGTCCGCAGGGCCTCGTTGACGGCGGCCACCACCATGTCCTGGAGCATCTCCACATCCTCGGGATCCACCGCCTCGGGGTCGATGGTCACGGACACCAACTGCCTCTGCCCGTTGACTTCCGCGCTCACCACGCCCCCGCCTGCCGCGGCGGTGTAGGTCTTGGCGGCCAGCTCCTCCTGCATTTTGGCCATATCCTGCTGCATCTTCTGGACCTGCTTCATCATGTTCATATTCATGCCGCCGCCCATGCCGCCAAAGCCGCCCATGCCGCGGCTGTTGAAACCTTTTGCCATTGTCGGTTCACTCCTCTGTAATAATGTCTCCGAAGGCCAGCAGCTCGTCCAGCCTGTCGCCGGATCCGCCCTCCGGAGCTGGGGATGCGCTCTCCGGGGCCCTTTGGGCCACAGTGGATGCAGGCGGAACGCCCACCGTCACATTCACCCGGTAGGGGGCGCCGGGAAGGGACTGGGCCGCCTTTTCTATATTGGCGATGATCCCCGGCTTGGAGATCATGCTCTTCACAAAATCGCTCTGGGCCCACAAGGTCAGCAGAGGGCCGTCGGTGGTCCCCCGGACCATGGTCGGGTTGGAAAGGAAGCTATACTCCCCCATGGGGATACGGCCCCGGAGGCCCGCCACCAGATCGGCCCAGAAGTCCCCCGGGAGAGAGGGTCCGGACGGGGCGGCGGGAGGGGGCGGAGGCGCAGGAGCCGGCTTGGGAGCCGGGGCCGGAACAGGTTCCGGCTCCGCCGGCGGGGCCTCCTCCGGAAGGGGGGGCGGCTCCATATCCCAGGGGGGCAGGTCGTCCCCCCCGGGGGGTGGGACCTCCTGGGGCGGCACGACGGGCGGCGCGTCAGGGGCGCCGCGCCCTGCCGGCTCTTTGGGCGTCTCCTTTTCCACGGTCCTGGGGGGGACTGCGGCCAGGTTTCCCATGGTGGCCAGCTCCTCCAGCCGGGCCATCCGGGCGTTGAGCCCGGCGGCGGACTCGTCCAGGGACTCGTCGCACAGGCGGATCAGGCACAGCTCCGCGTCCACCCGGCGGTTGGCGCTGCGGCCCAGGTCGGCCCCAGTCCGCTGGAGCTGGCCCAGAAGCTGAGCCAAGCGAGAGGTATTCAGCATCTCAGAAAGGCCCCGGAGGGTCTGCTCGTCATAGCCGCCGGTGAGCAGGGCGGCTCCCCCCCGGGGGGCGGTCTTGCGGATCAGCAGGTCCCGGACCAGGGAGGAAAGCTCGTTCAACAGGCTCCCCACGTCCTTGCCCGCGGCGTAGAGCCGGTCCATCCGCTCCAAAGCGGCCCCGGCGTCCCGGGCGGCGATCTCCTTCAAGAGGGCGGCGGTCTCCACATTGCCCGCAAGGCCCAGGGCACTGAGGATGGCGGTCTCGCCCAGCTCCTCCCCCCCGGTCCCGGCGCACTGGTCCAAGAGGCTGAGGGCATCCCGCATCCCTCCGTCGGCCAGACGGGAGAGGAGGCCGGCCCCCTCCTCTGTGAGGGGGATGCCCTCCTCCCCCGCCACATATTTGAGCCGCCCGGCGATGTCCACAGGGGAGATGCGCTTGAAAGCGAACTGCTGGCAGCGGGATTTGATGGTGGCGGGCACCTTGTGGAGCTCGGTGGTAGCCAGAATGAACATCAGGTGCTCGGGGGGCTCCTCCAGAATTTTAAGCAGGGCGTTAAAAGCGGCGGTGGAGAGCATGTGGACCTCGTCCACGATATAGACCCGCTTCCGGACCGCCGCGGGGGAATAGACCGCCTCGTCCCGGAGGGCGCGGACCTGGTCTACGCCGTTATTGGAGGCGGCGTCCAGCTCCAGGACCTCCATCACAGAGCCGTCCTCGATCCCCCGGCAGGCGGGACAGTCGTTACAGGGGTTGCCGTCCACGGGATGCTCGCAGTTCACCGCCCGGGCCAGGATCTTGGCGCAGGAGGTCTTGCCGGTGCCCCGGGTGCCTGTAAAGAGGTAGGCGTGGCTGAGCCGTCCCTCCTGGATCTGGCGCTTGAGGGTCTCTGTAATATGGCCTTGTCCCACCACGTCGTCGAAGGTGCGGGGCCGCCATTTGCGATAGAGGGCCTGATACATGGGCTTTTCACCTCTCATAAGTAAGAAAAAGGAAGAAAGGCCGGGCCCTTCTTCCCTCTTCCGGCCTGCGGCAAGACCGCGCACCGGCCTTTGAAGTCCACGCTATGTCCGTTACCCAGGCAGCCGGCTCGGGAACGGCGCCCCTGCGGCACACCCCCGATCCCGCTTAGTGCTGCTCGGTTCCCCGCCTGACACGGTTCACGGCTGGGAGTTGCGCAGGACCGATCCTTCATCACTGCTTTCCTGGGTCAGACGACACAGCGCGGCTCCGGGGGCCGGGATTCGCCCCTGCTGTAGCGGATTGCAGGTACAGGGCA
>CATKDV010000129.1:0-1504 GCA_949746985.1 uncultured Eubacteriales bacterium
GGAGGAGGCCATGGGCCTTCATATCCCCGTTTTCGGCATGGTGAAGGACGACCGCCACCGTACCAGGGCTCTCATGACCCCGGCGGGGGAGGAGATCGGCATCCAGCGGTATCCGGCGGTCTTTGCCCTGGTGGGCCAGATCCAGGAGGAGACCCATAGATTTGCCATTGAGTTCCACCGCCAGCAGCAGTCCCAGCGGGTGAAGGGGTCGGAGTTGGACAAGATACCGGGCATCGGCCCTACCCGCCGCAATGCCCTTTTGAAGCATTTTAAGAGCGTGAAAAACATCAAAGCCGCCAGCCTTGCCGAGCTCCAGGAGGTGGCGGGCAAGGCCACGGGAAAAGTAGTCTATGATTATTTCAACAGAAAGGCAAGTGAGGAGGCATGAGGCGAAGGCGACTTTGTGTGGGGCTTCTCCTGTCCCTCCTCTGCTCCTGCACCGCCCCGGCAGCGGAGAGTCCCGTTCCCGCAGCGGTGGGAACGCCAGCGGAATCTGATATCCTTACTCCTGAGGAGGCCGCAGTCCAATGTGCTCAGGCCCTTTTGGACAGCCAGAGCGACGGGGAGAGTTACCGGCTGCTGCCCCAAGAGGATATCGAATTTTATCTCTCGGAAGTCTACGGCATCCCGGAGGATAGCCGGGGTATGGCTGCCCTTGTTTACACCGCCGGAGGTGTGGACGCGCGGGAGTTGGCAGTGATTTATGAGATAAATGATATCGCCGGCAGTACTGCCGCCGCGGCGTTGGAAGCCTATCGTCAAAGCCGGGTGGGGGACTTTACAGGCTATGCCCCCGACCAGGCGGATCTGGTGGAACGGGCCCTTGTGATGAAGGGGGATATAGCCCTTCTGATGATCTGCACCGACCCAGACGCCGCCCAAAGGGCCTTGGAGGACAAGCTGTCCCATCTGGCCCTGAAGCCCTACGACCCCGCCGAGGAGCCCCCGGAGCCCTACGACCGGACAGCGGAGGTCAACGACAAGGGGTGGCAGCTTTTTATCCCGCCCAACAAATTCGATATGACCCCCTACGACACCTCGGCCATCCTCGCCGCCTGGGAGACGGGGGAGGAGAGCGGCCTCAGCGACAAGGACGCCGCCATTCTGGCCCGGTGCCGGACCGCCCTGGAATGGTGCGTACAGGAGGATATGACCGACTTCCAGAAGGAGTTGAATCTCCACGACTGGCTGACCCAGGAATATTACGGCTGCTACGACAGGACGGTGCAGAACCCCAAAACGCCTCTGGGGAGGGAGGACAACCTGAACCCCTATGGCCTTCTGGTCAAGCGGTACGGTATCTGCCTGTCCTATGCCACCACCTTTCAGCTCCTCATGGACCTGGCGGGGGTGGAGTGCATCACGGTGGTGGGGGCCTCCTCCAGCTCCAGCGGCGACCACGCCTGGAACATGGTAAAGCTGGAGGGGGAGTGGTACTGCGTGGATCCAACCTGGAACGCCACCTGGTATGGCGACCTGCAGGGGGAGGAGCTGATGAAGAGTA
>CATKDV010000130.1:0-29041 GCA_949746985.1 uncultured Eubacteriales bacterium
GCGGCGCAATTTGCCCTTTTGCCATAAAAAATAGGGTTGACAGGCCAGAGATTGTGTATTATGATGAAAGTACAAAATATCATATTTTAAATTGGTCATCGTGCCGGTCTTGCCGTTGGCCGTTTTTGAGCCCTGCGGTATGACCTTTACTCGCCTCACAGAAAAGGAAGAGAAACACATGAGCGACGTGTTGTACCAAAAGACTGGACTTACTGTAAGTCGGATGGCCCAAGATCTGATGAGCAGGATGGTGGGAGAGAGGATCCCTTCCATTTCCGAGTATATGGACCGCTTTCAGGTCTCCCGGGGCACTGCGCAAAACAGTCTTGGATATTTGAAGGAACGGCAGGCCGTGGTCCTGGTGAGCCGGGGCCATCTGGGCACCTTTATTGACCGGTTGGATTACCATAAGCTTCAGGAGTGCAGTCTTTCCAAGGAGCTGCTGGGCAGTATGCCCCTTCCCTATTCCCGCACCTATCAGGGGTTGGCCACCGCCCTTTATGACGCTTTGGCCCCCTTCTCCGCCAACTTGGTATATGCCAGAGGTTCTGAGGACCGCCTTCAGCTGGTCGACAGCGGAGCCTGTCACTTTACTGTCTGCTCCCGGTATGCCGCCCAGCAGGCCATTCAGAATCAGGCCAACGTTGAGATCGCCGTAGATCTGGGGCCGGGAACTTACCTGACCCGTCATGTGCTGGTCCTCCGGGACCCCAACGCCCAAGGCATTGAGAGCGGTATGCGGGTGGCTTATGACCGCTCCAGCATGGACCAGCGCCGGATCACCGAATGGATCACCCGGGATATTAAGGGGCTCCAGTTTGTGGAAATTCGGGCCCACCAAACTGTGGGCGCTATTCAAAACAATATTATTGACGCCGGCGTCTGGAACCTGGACGCCATTATGGACTCCGGCTACCCCGGTCTCCATGTGCTGGACCTGGATCCAGCCGTCCCAACCGACGACTTTTCCTCCGCCGTTCTTGTCGTCAGGGGCGGAGAGGTATCTCTATGCCAGCTCCTTCGGCGATATGTGGAATTAGACCGGGTAAGAAAGATCCAGAACGACGTTCGTTTGGGGACGATCCCCGCAGAATATTGATCGCTATTTTCAGTTTTGGGTTTATTTTTTGTGAAAGTACAAAAAAATATATGATCAGATAAGTTCTGTTTCCTCGCTAAAAAATAATTTTTCTTTCTTTTTAGACTGAATGTACAAAAAAATATACACTACTGCACTACGTGCTTTCCCGGCAGCAAAACATTTTGTTTTCTAATCAGGCCGGTCCTGCGGACTTGCCCGGTAGAGAAAAGGAAACCCAGCGCGAGCAAACCCCCTGCGTCACGCTCTCCTTCGGAGGGCGAAAACACTTTAGGAGGTGGTCAAACCCGCAGAGGTCCTATCATGCCACAGCCCCTGGATGGGGCCCGCAAAAATGACTATGCTGCTTGTGTGAGGAGGAAGAGATGGATTTTACAGAACGGTTGGAGCTGTACCAAGAAGGCGGGATGATCAAGGAGGACGATGTAAAAGACGTCCTTGCCATCGTTGCCATGTTCAAAGAGAAGTATGATATTCAACTTTGCGAAGAGAATGCGGATACTTTTGTGGCCCACCTCTGTGCCGCTTTTGGGCGCAACGCTACCCAGGAAAAGGTGGAACCTCTTCTGCCGGAGTCCTTTGCCGAGGTAAAGGAGCTGGAGAGTTATCCTCTGTCCCTGGACATGCTGGAAAACATTAAGTCTGTCATCCACAACTCTCTGAACCAGGACGAACAGGAATATGTACTTCTCCATCTGAACACCCTGATCGCCAAGCTCAACGAGGAAGCGTAACCCAAAATCATTTGTAAACAAAAAAGGGAGGATCTATTATGGAAGGCATTATCACTTCGTTCCAGTACCCGCTATGGGCCCGCGCCGCGGTACTCATCGCGATCTGCGCCTGGGCTGCCCTGCTGTCCCACAAGTGCATCTCCAACTTTAACGACGGCGCCCGTCCTGTGTTCCCCGAGCTTATGGAGAAGAGAATGTCCCGTTCCGAGTTCGCCGTGGTCGTCACCGGCATGGGCTTCGGCTGGGTCTTGGCCGGCTTCAGCCAGTGGCTGGGCACCGGCCTTATCGCCGTTCACCTGACCCTGATCGCCACTGACTGTCTGGGCGCCTGGGCTCCCAACAAGTGGGTGGCCCTGTCCATCGGCGGCCTTTGGGGCGCCCTGTGTGCCTTCGGCACCTCCATGATCAACTCGGCCTTTGCCGCCCTGCCCTACAACTTCCTCAATGACCTGACCCAGATCTCCACCCCCGCTCTGCCTATCTTCTGCGTATTCCCGGCTATGGCTATCGCCAGCCAGTTCAGCGCCAAGAAGGGTATTATCACCGGCGTGATCGAGGGCGTGGTCTACATCGTCTGCACCGTTCTGGGCTCTGTCACGGTGGGAACAATCTCCATCAGCCTCTATCCCTACACGTTTGCTATGCTAGCCGGTATGATCTGCCTGGTGGTCTACTCCGTGAAGGGCGGCAAGGGCTCCGCCAGCGTTGAGACCGACGCCGAGGAGATGAACCTCTTTACCAAGAACGCCGCCCGCATCAAGAGCAACTGGGTATTTCTGTGCATCCAGGGCGCTCTGAACGCCTTGGGCATCCACATCCTGGCTCAGGCCTATCAGCCCTACGTTCTGGGCGCCGCTGTCCTGGGCGGAGATATGAAGACCTTCCAGTTGGCGATGATCGGCGTAATCGTAGCATTCATTCCCCTCATCGTGTCCACCTCTCTGGCCACCGGCGTCTATCAGGCTGTCGGTCTGACCACCTGTATGCTGGTAGGCACTCTGGCTCCCACCTGGTGGCTGGCTCCTGTGTTTGGCTTCGCTGTGGAGTTCATTGAGATCCAGCTCCTGGGTCTGCTGGGCCAGGGTCTTTCCAAATTCCCCGAGTTGTCGAAGTGCGGCGACCATATCCGGGACGCCATGGTGTCCTGTATCGGCCTCGCCCTGATGATCGGCTCCTTCCTGGCGGCCAACGCCACCTGGGGCGCTGTGGGTCTCATGATCGTTGGCGCCTTCTACGTCCTCAACGACGCCGCCGGTCAGCGCCTGCCCAAGTCCGCCGTAGGCCCCATCGCCGCCGTGGCCGTGGGGATCCTCTACAATATTATGATCGCCATCGGCTTTGTCCAGCTGCCTGTGTAAGCTGATACCTTTGAAATAGGAGGACGTTTTCCATGCTGAAAATCGAATGCTGCGGCTTGACCTCTACCCAGACCAGACAGATCATTGAAAAGCAGTTTGCCGGCCAGGTAGAGCCTCTCACCGACCCCGATATGGTCGCCGCCCGGAGTGTGAAAAAAGGCGACGTAGACTTCTATCTGGGCTCCTGCCAAACCGGTGGCGGCGGCTCTCTTGCCACCGCTATCATGGTCCTGGGTTATGGTAACTGTCTGACCGTGTCTCGGCAGGGAAAGCTTCCCTCTGCCCAGGAGATCCGGCACATGGTCTACGCCGGCCAACACAAGGCCTTCGGATATGTGAAGGAACACACCGAGGTCCTGGTCCCTGTTTTAGTGCAGGCTTTGATCGACAAGACAGCGGGTAAGCCGGAATAAGCGCGGCAAAGCAGGGCACCGATTTCCAAAAAATTGGTGCCCTGCTTATTTTTAAGGAAATAAGGAGACTGATCCATATGATTCGTACCGTTTTAGGCGATATTGAACGGGCGCAGCTGGGCTTGACTTTAGCCCATGAGCACTTCATCATCGACTTGGACCGTATTCGAAAGGATGGGGTCAGCCGTATCGACACCCCTGAGGAGGTCATCCCGGAGATCCGACTGATGATGGAGGATGGGATCCAGGCCGCTGTGGAGGTAAGCACCATCGACCTGGGCCGGGACGTGGAAAAGCTGCGGACCATTTCCCTGGCCACAGGTCTGCATATCGTAGCCTCTACCGGATACTACCTCTCCCCCTTCCACCCCGCTCAGTTGGCGGAACAGACAGCGGAGGAGATCGCCGGCGTCTATGAATCAGAGCTGGTGGACGGGATCGGTCAGACCGGGATCAAAGCGGGCGTCATTGCGGAGATCGCCTCCAGCCCTGAGTGTTTTGTGGGCCAGGAGAAAAAGATCCTGATGGCGGCCGGGATCGCTTCCCGCCGGACCGGGGCTGCCGTGTCCACCCACACCGGACGGTTCACTGCTCTGGAAACGATCGAGACTCTGTTGGACCAGGGAATGGATCCTGGCAAGGTCATTCTGGGCCACCAGGATCTGATCGATGACCGAGCCTACCACCTCTCCCTGCTGAAATACGGTATAAACATCGCTTTTGACACCTGCGGAAAGAGCGCCTATATGCCAGATGAGACTCGGGCTGAAAATATCCTGGCCTTGATTCGGGAAGGCTACGGAGACCGGCTGGTCCTGAGCAACGACGTTTCCCGCCGGACCTATTTCACATCAGCGGGCGGCCCGGGCTATGTGGCGGTGATGCGCTCTGTGGTTCCCCTTCTCCGCCAGCGGGGAGCCACGGAGGAGGAGATCAGAAAGCTTCTGGTGGACAACCCTGCTCGTATCCTGGACAATGACTGGAGGTCGGCCCCATGTTCCTGAACCGACTCAGACAAAATAATCCGGCTCTGCTTCAATACGCCTTTGAGGCCCACCAGCGGGGAGACATCCTGCCGGACACCTATTTGCTGGACCTGGATGTCATCTTGGAAAATGGACGGCGGATGGTAAATATTGCCCAGGAAAACGGGATCGTCCTTTACTTTATGCTCAAGCAGATCGGTCGGAATCCCCTGGTGGCCAGAAAGCTGATGGAGATCGGCTTCCAGGGCTGCGTGGCTGTGGATTTCCGGGAGGCCCTGCGGATGGTCGAGGAGGGGATCCATCTGGGCAATGTGGGACACCTGGTCCAAGTTCCCCGTCACGCCCTGAAAACGATCCTGGCCGCCCGGCCCGATGTGGTCACCGTCTACACCCGGGAAAAGATCCAGGAGATCGACCAGGCGGCAGGGGAATTGGGGCTCTGTCAGCCCCTGCTCCTTCGGATCACGGACAAGGATGCGCAACTGTACTCCGGTCAGACTGGCGGATTCCGTTCAGAGGAACTGCGGGAGCTGTTCCAGATGATCGAAGCCCTGCCTCACGTAAAGCTGGGGGGCTTCACCACCTTCCCCGCCCTGCTCTATGAGGAGGCCACGGGCGCCATCGCTCCCACCCCCAATGTGAAAGGGCTGGAGCGGGCGGTAGCGCTGGCTAAGGAGAAAGGGTGGAAAGACCTTATCGTCAATATTCCCAGCGCCACCTGCGTCTCCTCCATCCCCCTGATCCGGACCCTGGGCGGCAACAACGGGGAACCGGGCCACGGCCTGACGGGCACCACCCCCCTTCACAGGGACACCGATCAGCCCGAGCGGGTGGGGTATGTTTATGTGTCAGAGGTATCCCACAACTTTGACGGTCACGCCTACTGTTACGGCGGCGGCCACTACCGGCGGGGGCATATGGAAAACGCCCTGGTGGGAAGTTCCCCCACGGAGTGCCGCCGCATGAAGGCGGTTCCTCCCAATGAGGACTCCATCGACTACTACTACGAGCTGGAGGAAAGCTGCCAGGTCAGCGACACCGTGATCCTGTGCCACCGCACTCAGATATTCACCGTCCGCAGCGAGGTCGTGGTGGTGGAGGGACTCAGCTCTGGAAATCCGGTTATTGCAGGCAGATACTCCTCTCTGGGCCGGGAGCTTTCAAAGGAGTGGCAAACGTGAAAGGAAACTATGAGCTGCAGCACAAAGTGGCACTTCTGAACCCCTACGGCTCCGTAGTCAGGGCCTTTGACGCCGATCCTGACGCCATCCTGGTGGGGATCAAGAATATCCACTCCATTCCCAACACCCTCATGCACCGGCTGGAACCTCACGGCTTTGCCCTGCACACCATCGACAAGAAATCCCAGCTGGCGGGCCGGGCAGTGGACACCGAGCTTATCAACCCCATCACCGGCCACTATATGTCCGGCTCCTCCTCGGGGACGGCTATCAACGTCTTTGCCGGGATCAACGACCTGGGCATCGGCAACGATGGGGGCGGCAGCGTGCTGGCGCCCGCCATGTGCGTAAATATTCTGGCCTTTCTCTCCCGGCGGATCGAGGCCCAGCGGGACAATCAGGGACACAAGCCCAATACCGACGGGATCATCGCCGGTAACTCCATCGGGTTTATGGCCCGGGATAAGGAACTTTTATACCGGGCCATCCAATGTGCCACGGGCCTCACTGCTGCGGAGGATTATGGACAGGTCGTCAGCGACCGGGAATACCTCGGCGTTCGCTCGGAGGTCTGGCAGCTTATGGACTGTCACGCCCCCAGAGGAGAATTGACAGCCTGGCTCAGTGAAACCCTAAAGCAGTGTGACGTATTGATGGTGACCGAAGGGCCGGTGGACCTCCACGGTTTCGGCGACTCTCTCTTTGGCCACTTTGACGAGAGGACCGGGGCCATCCAGCGTCAGGCGGAAAAGGGCTATGTCCGGGTCGCCAACATTGCCCAGGCCACCGCCCTGGCCCTTCCCCAGGAGGGGCTGGGCATGAGCACCCTTCTTCTCTGTGAAGATAAGGAGGAGAAGATCAGAAAGCTCCTTTGCCTGGGCCTTGCCATACAGGAGGCCCACGATCCGCTGATCGAGCGGTATTTTCTGGACCTGAACAATTACTTTATGGAAGGATATGAGATTTGAGTATGGAAGCATATCCGTTGGAGAGTATCACCCTTGAGGAGGCCATGGAAAAGCAGTTTCGGCTTTTGGACTGTATGACCCGCTGCTTTACCGGATCCGAGAGCCTGACCCGTGGGGACCTGGGGGTCAGACAGCCGGGGAACCAGCCGGTCACCACCCGAAAGGTGGAGGAGGTCCTGGCCCGGTTTTTCCAGACAGAGGACGCCATCCTGGTCCGGGGTTCCGGCACCGGAGCCATCCGCTACGGCCTGTCTGCCATCCTTCCTGCCGGAGGGACCCTGCTGGTCCACGACGCACCGGTATACTCCACCACTGCCACCAGCATTGAGATGTTCGGCTATCATATGGTGTCCGCCGACTTTAACGATCTGCCCCAGCTGGAAAAGGCCCTGCAGGCCCACCCGGAGGTCTCTGCCGCCCTGGTCCAGCACTCCCGGCAGCGGCCGGAGGACTCCTATGACCTGGGGGAGGTCATTGCCGCCATCCAAAGGGTTCGGGATATTCCCATCCTGGTGGATGACAACTACGCGGTGATGAAGACCCGCAGGATGGGGGCCGAGCTGGGGGCGGATCTGGCCTGCTTCTCCACCTTCAAACTCCAGGGGCCTGAGGGGATCGGCTGTGTGGTGGGCAAGAAGGCCTATATCGACAAGATCCGGGCCATGCACTATTCCGGCGGCTGCCAGACCCAGGGCTTTGAGGCCATGGAGGTCCTCCGGGGCCTTGTCTACGCTCCCGTGATGCTGGCCATTACCGCCCGGACGGCGGAGGAGGTGCTGGAGCGGCTGAAGGGCGGCGAGGTCAAGGGCATTTCCGACGCCATGATCGCCAGCGCCCAGTCGAAGGTGCTCCTCATCACCTTTGAAGCCCCCATCGCCAAAAAGGTCCTGGCGGCGGCGGAGAAGCGGGGAGGGCTGCCCCACCCCGTGGGGTCGGAGTCCAAATATGAGATACAACCGCTCTTTTACCGGGTCTCGGGCACCTTTTTGAAGGCAGATCCCACCCTGGCCGACCACATGATCCGGGTGAATCCCAACCGGGCGGGGGCGGACACGGTCATCCGTATTCTGCGGGAGAGCATGGAGGAGGTCCAATAAAACCATGGGCAAATTCATTGTGATCGTACTGGACGGCTTCGGCATCGGAGCCATGAGGGACGCCGCCACCGCCCGGCCGGGGGACGAGCGGGCCAACACCCTGCGGAGTATCCTGCAGGATCAGCCCGACCTGAAGCTCCCCACCCTGGAAAAACTGGGGCTGATGAACGCTTACGGGACGGAGAGCCGGTATATGAAGTTTTCCCCCGACGCCAATTTTGGAAAAAGCGAGCTGATGCACCACGGGGCGGACACCTTCATGGGCCATCAGGAGATCATGGGCACCCGGCCCAAAATGCCAGAGGTAGTTCCCTTCCAGGAAAAGGTGGACGTGGTGGCCCGGCAGCTGCGGGACCACGGTCATAAGGTGACCATCCGGGAGAACAGCGGCCTGCGGTACGTGGTCTGTGACGACTATGTGACCATCGCGGACAACCTGGAGGCCGACCTGGGCATGTGCTACAACGTGACCGCTCCCTTGGACTTCATCTCCTTTGAAAAGGCCCATGAGATCGCGGAACTGGCCCGCCATGTGGTCACCGTAGGCCGGGTCATCGTCTTTGGGGGCACAGGGAACACCATGGAGGACCTCTACGCCGCCGAGGAGGTCAAGCAGGGGAAGTTTATCGGCATTGCCTCGGCCAAGTCCAAATCTTATGAGCAGGGATATCAGTGCCGCCACCTGGGCTACGGCGTAAACAAGAACGTTCAGGCTCCCACCATTCTGACCCGCGCAGGTATCCCGGTGACCCTTATCGGCAAGGTGGCCGACATCGTGGCCAACGACGGCGGTACCAGCATCTCCTGCGTACCCACCGTGGAGTGCATGGAGTTGACCATCCAGGCCTTTCAGACCATGGAGCGCGGCTTTATCTGCACCAATGTGCAGGAGACCGACCTGGCGGGCCATTCCCAGGACAGCGCCGTCTACCGGGAGAAACTGGAACAGGCCGACGCGGGCCTTGCCAAACTTTTGCCGCTGCTCAGTGAGGAGGATATTCTCCTGGTCCAGGCCGACCACGGTAACGACCCCGATATCGGTCACAGCAAGCACACCCGGGAAAATGTTCCCTTGCTTGTCTACCGCAAGGGTCTCCATCATGTACAGCTGGGCGTCCGCTCCACCATGTCCGATGTGGGCGCTACGGTCTGCGACTTTTTCGGCGTTGAGGCTCCCGAGAACGGAAGTTCCTTTCTGCCTCTGTTGGAGCGCCGGTGACACACAAAAATGGAGGGCGAGTAAATACTCGCCCTCCATTTTTTATTGAAAGCCCCTCTCAGCCTCCACTCTCCATTAAAGGACAGGGAGCTCAAAAAGGGAATACAGGTTCTCCGGAGGGGTAACGCCCTGCTCCACTCCGATCACAGCAAAGGCGGCAATGTCCGCTCCCGCCTTCCGGGCCAGTTCTTTCAGCGCCTCGGTGGTCCCACCGCCGCCGTAGACATCATCCATCACCAGGATCCGCTTACCCCGGATGTACTCCACATCCCCGTCAGTCAAGGAGATGGTCTGGTCCACCGGTGTGGTGACCGAACGGTAAGTGGCCTCCACCCTTGCCGGACGGGTGCTCTTCCGGGCCACCACCGTTCTGGATAGCTCCGCGCCCTTGGCCTTGGACCAACGCAGGGCCACGGCGTGAGCCAGGGCATTGCTCTTGGCCACAGGGTTCAAAATGGTGTCAAACTCTACCCCTGCATCCAAAAGGTTCTGCGTCAACTCATCCGCAGCGCTCTCGATCAGGCTCACCTGGCCCGAAATATCCAAAAAGCCCACTTGCCGGCCGCCGATCAGTTTAAAGGGCAGGGTAAACTTCCGTCCCCCCATGATGACCTCCAGGCCTTTTTCACCATCCGCTCTCTCCACGATCCTGGTCTCAGCCCGTCCCATCCTTGACCATCCTTTCTGTCTCTGCTGTAATATTTATATGCTTTTCCAAAACGGCAACTTTAGCATATGTATTCTACCACATTTCCACAGCCATTTTCAATAGATAGAATGGATAGAAAGAGGAGGGCCCTCGGCCCTCCTCTTTCCTTTTTGTCATCTGTCTTTGTGGCGGCCTCTTTATCTCTTCTCCGGATCAAAAAGTTCCCGCCCGGCACAGAAGCGGCGGGCGATCTGTCGGGAATCACCGCAGTAGATGAGTCTCTGCATACGCTCAAACAGGGTATACTCCCTATGGCGGTTCAGAGTCCCGTCATCTATATACAGCGCGTCAAACTGATAGCCCGGCTCAAAGCTGCCCACTTTGCCAAAGAAGCCGCCCGCTCCCTTGGTGGCCAAATAAAACGCATCAGCGGCACTCAGACCCTTTCCCTCGGTCAGCGTCTTGGACGCCTGAATGGCCGCAGCCATGTTCTGCAGCATATTCAGGCTATGCCCTCCTCCGATATCGCTGCCCAGGCCCACAGGGACCCCCCTGTCCAGGGCCTTTCGCACCGAAAGGAACCGGTCTCCCGGAATATGCTGGATGGCATTGGGACAATATGCGATAAAAACCTTATTCTCTGCCATCAGGTCCAATTCCTCATCGGTGACATAGGAGCAGTGTGCCATCACCGTAGGGGTCTGCCCAAAAAGGCCATAGCGGTTCCACACATAGCCATAAAGCTTTTCCTTCGGGAACCGGTCCCGGACCATGGCCAGGTCTCCCTCTCCCTCCGACATATGGGACTGGACGGGAAGTCCTTCCTTTTTTGCCTGTCCGCCCAGGTAGTCCAGCAGCTCCTCAGAGGTCGCCGGGACAAACTCGGGACTGAGGATATATCGTACCAAGTCGCTTTTCCCACGGGCCCAGTCAATCAGTTCCTGCGTCCGGGCGATGGATTCCCCGGTACTCTCCTGAGCCTCGCCAAAGGCCTCGTGGTCTGAGTTCATCTTTCCCACATAGGCCCCCAGTCCGCTGTCCACCAGCGCCTTCATCAGGTCCTTTGTGGCCTCGGCCCCAGTCGCACACATGATGACCGAGCGCATGATCCCGTTTTCCCAAAGACTGCGGACCAGGTCCCGGTTCACCCTGGCGGCATAGTCCAGATCATTGGAATATCGCTGCTCAGCGGGATAGGTATAGCCATTGAACCACTCCCCGGCATCCCCGTCATAGCCCAAGCCCGCCGTGGGGAGCTGTGCGGCGTGCAGATGGAGATCTGTAAAGGCGGGGATCAGAAGTCCCTCTCCCAGCTCCTCCACCGGGCTGGCAGCCAGTGATCCCGGCAGTTCCTGATAGACCCCTTGGACCAGGCCGTCCTCCTCTACCGCCACATAGCCCTGGGGCAGGGCATTCACCTCGCCCAGTTTCGTGCTGTAAAGGATATTCCCATGGTAGATCTTCATATTCCCGCCCCCTTCTTTATCCTTGGATCAATCTTCGGTATACAGGTTGGAGACCGCCTGAAAACAAGGCTCCATCTGGGTATAAAGCTTCCGGTAGATCCCATAGGCCCTGTTATAGATCTCTCTGTTTTTGGGGTTGGGCCTATAGTCCCGGTACTCCCCCAAAAAGTTCTGGATCTGCCCCCAGTCGGAAAAGACTCCGGTGCTGATCCCCGCCAGGAAAGCCACTCCCATGGCGCTGCCCGGATGGGCGGGAAAAGAACGGACCTCAAAGCCCAGCACATCCGCCGCGATCTGACACCAGAAGGAGCTTTTGGCTCCCCCGTTGGTGGCCAGTATCCGCTTTGGCACATATCCTGCGCTCTCCAACACCTCCAGATGGTGCCGGAAACCGTATATGACTGCCTCCAGTACGGCCCGGAAAAGATGGGCCTTGGTGTGGGAGAGGGTCAGGCCAAACATGACTCCTCGGGCCTGAGGGTCAAACAAAGGCGTCTTTTCCCCCAGAAAATAGGGCAGAATGATCAGTCCCTCAGAGGCGGCGGGGACCCGCTCGGCCTCCTGGTCCATCTGGCGGAATATCTTTGGATCCTGGGTCCCCAGAATGTCCTTGGTCAGCCATTTGACCAGGGAGCCGCTGGCGGCCATGCAGCCGTTGATCAGATACCGGTCCGGAACGATATGATAGTCAAAAAACAGCTTGGGATGGGTATCCAGTTTGTCGGTGCAGTAGAGGATATCTCCCGCCCCGCCAAATTTGATGAGCAGCTCTCCCGGCTGTGTGATCCCCGCTGCCAGGGTAGAGGCCACATGATCCGCGCTGCCCGCGATCACGGGGATCCCATTGGGAAGGCCCATCCGCTCCTCCATCCCCCGCGTCTGTCCCACCTTTTGGATCGAGTCAGTCACAGGGGGGAACAGATCGGGAGAGATCCCAAACCGCTCCATATAGGCGGTGATCCACCGCCGGGCCCGAATGTCATACAGTCCGCTTTCCGCCGCCCAGTTCAGCTCCACCTGCCGCTTTCCCGTCAGGCGGTATACGATATAGTCATAAGAACCCATTACGGTCCGGACCCTATCAAAAACGGTCCCCTCATTTTGTTTGACCCACAACAGGCGGGGCAGCACATGCTGGGCGTTGGTGTATCCTCCGGTCAGCCTGTAAAGCTCCTCCTGGTCGATCCCCTCTGTCACTTGGCAAAGCTGCTCCACCGCCCGGGCGTCATTTTGCTGGATGGTGTTGCGGACCGGATTCCCTTCCTCATCCAAAAATACCAGGGCGGGGACCATCCCACTGCATCCGATGCCCCGGATCTTGTCCGCCTTATCCGGGTGATCCGCCAGGATCCTGCGCACCGACTCCACCGCATTCTCCCACCAGATCTCAGCCCTCTCTTCCGCCCAGCCGGGCCGGACCGAGAGCAGGTCGTGGGCCACCGTCTCCTCGGCCACCAGTTGACCGTCGTCAGAGATCAGGATGGTCTTGACCCCGGTGGTCCCTATGTCGATCCCCATTGCGTATTGCCGCATATGCGTCCTTCCTTTTCTGAAAGCCTTACAGCCACCCCAGACTCTCCAGGGCTTCCCGCACCTGTTCATGGTTTTGGACCTCCACGTCCGCCCCAGAGGTGTCCTGCCCCATGTTGGAGGCCTTCACCCCCACCACCGTCATGCCGGCGGCTTTGCCCGCGGCGATGCCTATGGGGGAATCCTCCACCACCACACAGTCTTCGGCCTCCGCGGCCAAAAACCGGGCTGCCTTCTCATAGGGTTCCGGAGAGGGCTTGTGGTGTTCCACCATCTCCCGGCTTATGATCACATCAAAATACCGGGCCAACCCAAACCGATCCAGCACCGACAGGATCCCCTTGGCACTGGTGGAGGACACCAGCCCCACCTTGATTTTCCGTTCTGCAAGCAGGGTCAAAAGCTCCTTTACCCCGTCAAAGAGGCTCAATTCGGGGGAATCCAGATAGAGATTGCCGTAAAGCCGGTTTTCTTCCTCCCAAAATTCCTCCGCCGTCAAGGACAGGTGGTATGTCTCTACCAGTGTCCGGGCCGCGGAAAGACTGGTCACACCCACAAAAGCCTGGAGTTCCTCTTCCGCGCACTTGATCCCGTAATGGCACATATGGCGCTGCAGCCGGAGCAAATACGCCGGCTCGCTGTCCACCAAGACCCCGTCCATATCAAAAAGTACACACTTCATCTCACTGGTCCCGGAACTTGTGGACCTCTTCCATAAAGCGGAGGACCCGCTCCTTATCCACCTGGTTTTCAAACACGCCATCATACTTAAAGGTGGTGCCTACCACCGCCGCGTCGGCCACGGAAAGCTGCTGGGCGATGGTCTCCTTCCGGCAGCCGGTGTTGGCAATGACCACAGTGTCAGGCACCGTTTTCTTTACCTCGGCCAGGATCTGGGAGTCAGCTGCCACACCGGCGGTGAGGCCGGAGACGCACAGAGCGTCCGCTTTGCAGTTGAAGACGGTACTTTTGGCGATCTGAGTGATGTCCCGCTGGGCCAGATACCGGGCCGACTCGGGCACAATGTTGAATAGCAGCTTCACATTCTCCGCCCCAAGGGCCTGACGGTGTCGGGCCACCTCGCCGTAATTGGTGTTCCAAAGGCCGAAATCACTGGCGTAAACACCGGTAAAGATCTCCCGCACAAACTTGGCCCCGGTAGCCGCCGCCAGATCCAGGGAGGCGGCCCCATCCCACAGGGCGTTGACGCCGAAGGGGATCTTGATCTCATGCATCAGCTCACCGATGACCCGGCCCATGGCAGCCACCGTCTCCTTACGCACATCGGTGAGGTAGGGCAGGCTGAACTCATTGGAAAACAGCACCGCGTCCACCCCGCCCTCCTGAAGGGCCAGGAAATCCTCCCGTGCCTTATCCACCACCCAGTTCATGCCCTTTTGCTTGTCATAGCCCGGGTCTCCCGGCATTGCCTGCATGTGGCACATGGCGATGATCGCCTTTTCCGTTCCGATCACTTCTTTTAACCAACTCATTTTGAAACTCTCCCTTCACACGCTGTTTATGCCAATTCCACTTTGGCGCCGCGCGTTTTTAAATTTTCCTGCTCCTCCGGAAGCAGGTTTCGATCCGTAATGATCCGGTCGATCTCCGATAGTTCGCACACCTTCACGGGGGCGGCCATCCCGAACTTTGTATGGTCGGCCAGCAGGATGACCTGTTTGCCTGCCCGGATCAGATTCCGCTTGATCCCCACTTCAAAAAAGCCGGTATTGGAAATTCCGAAGTCCACACTCACCGCGTCCGCAGTCAAAAAGGCCGTATCCACCCGCAGCCCACTGATGAAATCCTCCACCATTCCGCCGATCAGCACCTTCTGGTCGGCCCGTTTGATCCCCCCTGTCAGCACCACCGTAACCGATGGGTCAAACTCCACATTGGCCGCCAGGTAGAGGTCGTGGGTGATAATGGTGAGCTCCTTCTTCTCTGTCAGGCAGAGGGCCAACTGATAGGCTGTGGTTCCGGAATCCAGGAAAATGGTATCTCCCGTCTCCACATACCGGGCCGCCGCCTGGGCAATGCGGCGTTTCTCTTCCAGCTGCAGGCTCATTTTTTCCTCGTAGATCCGCTCAGACATACTCTTTTGGGGAGCCAAGGCCCCGCCGTGGGTCCGCTGCAAAAGCCCTTTGAGGGCCAACTCGTCCAGATCCCTGCGGATGGTGGATTCCGATACATGGAATTGCCGGGCAAGCTCCTTGATCTGCACACTGCCATGCTCCTGAATATACCCCAGCACATTTTCCATTCGGTCCGCTGGAATGGGATAACTTGGATTGGATCTCTCGTCCATGTCCTCCCCCCTTTTTTCTGATTATACACCAAGGTGAAATATTTTGCAATATTTTTTATATCTTCTTTGAAATCTTTCAAAATCTTTCATTTCATTTTCAAAAAGAGTGCGGTTCCCCATTGGGGAACCGCACTCTTTTTACCGTTCCTTTTTTTGTTCCAGCTTACTCTCCGCCTGGATGGTGGCCAAGGTCCGGGTGTGATACCGCTGAAAAGCCCCCGGCAGGATCTTCCAGTTTACACAGGTGATGATCCCCATAGCGAAGGGCAGGATCCCCCGGAAAAGGAAGATCCCCGCCACCAGCACAGTAGCGGTAATAAACAGCATTTCCAAGGACTCCCGGAAACATCGGAATGCGAAGTCAAAGGCCCTGGAAAAGACCTTCCGCACACTGGTCAGCCCATACTGCACGATACAGGCAAAGACCACCGACATCTCAAAGGCCAGCATGGTCAAAAGCATACATACGGCCGCCATCGCCACCGAATCCCCAACGGTATTTCCCGCGCTGTAATATAGCAGGTCCACCGCCAGTATCACAAGGATCAGCAGATGGAGCAGCCATACCAGCGTGGACACCCGAAACTGTTCCCGAAATACTTTAAAATAGGTTTTCAGGGGCTGTTTGTCCCTCTCCAGAAGATAGGAGCGCATACTGGCGTTAAGAGCCGTGCAGGAGGCGCCCACCGTGACGATCCCCAGGCTGGTCAGAGTCCAGAAAAATCCCAACAAGATCAGATTCATCACCAGCTCAGACAACCGCTGGAACCGGTCGCCCCACTTATCGGCCTCCATCCGCTCAGCCCCTCAGTTCCAGCTTGCCCAGCGCGATCTGCTCGGTGCTCTCCTTGTCAAAGAGGACGAAATGGTCCCCCTCAAAGGTAAAGCGGATGATGGAGTCCATGGCATAATCCACGCTGCCAAAGGCCACCGCCGAAAGAGTCACGCCCTTGGTGTCCAGCGACAGCACCGTATCCATACCGGTGGGGAGAGAGGAGATGACCCGTCCCTCGATCCCTCCCTGGTCTACCACCTTCACAAACTCAGGCCGGATCCCCAGCACATACTGCTTGCCACCGGCGAACTCTACCGGAGTGTTGGGGTGGAACACCACGTCAAAATGCTCTGTCTTCAGCTCGATGCCTCCCTCTACCACCGTTCCGGTGCAGTCCAGGAAGTTCATGGAGGGATTTCCCATAAAATCGGCACAAAACAGGTTGTGGGGCTCACCGTACAGCTTAAGAGGCGGACAGTACTGCTGGAGCACGCCCAGCTTCATCAGACATACCTTGCTGGACAAAGTCATTGCCTCAGACTGGTCGTGGGTCACGTAGACAAAGGTGGCCCCGGTGGTCATGTGGAGACGCTTGAGCTCCGCGCGCATGTCGTTGCGAAGCTTGGCATCCAGGTTGGAAAGCGGCTCATCCATCAGCAGGACCCGGGGATTGGGGGCCAGGGTCCGGGCGATGGCCACCCGCTGCTGCTGACCACCGGAAAGCTCGGCGGGATACCGGTCAATGTATTCTTCGATCCGCATGGTCTCGCAGATCTCCTGGACCCGCTGCTCGATCTTGCTCTTCTCCCACTTCATGTTCTCCAGGCCGAAGGAGATGTTCCGCCGGACCGTCATGTGGGGCCACAGGGCATAGTTCTGGAACAGGAAGCCCACATTCCGCTTGTCAGGGGAGACGTTGATCCCCTTCTCGGCGGAGTAGACGCACACGTCGTCAAAGTAGATGTCGCCCTCCGTGGGGGTCTCCAGGCCCGCGATCATACGCAGGGTCGTGGTCTTCCCGCAGCCCGAGGGGCCCAGCAGAGAGACAAAGTCGCCGTCCTCAATGACCAGATTCAACTGATCCACGGCCCGGGACCCCTTGGCAAACTGTTTTGTGATATTTTCAAGTCTGATCCTTGGCATATTATTTCCCTCCTACTCCCTTTTCAATGGATGCGCCTGTCAGTCTCTCCACCACAAAGTTCACAAGGAGCACGATGAAGATAATGAGCAGGTTGATGGCGTTGCCGTATTGGGCCCAGCCCTTCTCGTCATAGAAGAACAGCAACGTGGTAAGTACCCGGTTGTTGGCAGTGACCAGAATGACGAAAAGGCTCAGCTCCCGCATACAGGACACGAAGGGGAGCAGATATCCGGAAACAATGGTGGATTTTTCGATGGGGATGATGATCTGGGTCATCCGCTTCCACCAGGGGACCCCCATGATAACGCCCGCCTCCTCGATCTCCGGGGAGAGTTGGAGCATGGAGTTTACGCCGCTTCGGGAGGCCATGGGCAGATATTTCACCGTACCGATAAGGGCCAGGATGGCAAAGGTGCCATAGAGAGGGGGGATGATGCCCCGCTGCTGGGAGAACATGGACAGGTAGATGGCGGAAAAGGCCATGGACGGGATCAGGTAGGGAATAAAGGTCAGATTCTCCACCACCCGGCTCAAAAGACTTCCCCGGCGGCGAACGATGGAGTATCCCGCCAGGAAGCCCACCGTACCGGCGCCGATGGCACAGGTGAAGGACAGCTTCAAAGAGTTCAGCAGCGTCTTCCACACATCCGCGTTCCGAAGGATGCCGGCCTTATCCTGGTAGTCGTTGCCTCCCTTGGACAGGCCGATCCAAAAGTCCAGAGTCATATTAGACAAACTGTAATTACCGTCAGTCAAAATTACCGACTGTAATATGAAGGAGATCATGGGGATCACCGACATGCACAGCACCACGGCACAGACGATCACCGAAGCGGGGACCCGGGCGCCTTTGAGGCGGAACAGAGAAATGTTAGCGCTCTTACCTGTCACCGTGGCATAGGACTTCCGGGTACCGATCATATACTGGTTCACCATCATAATGACCACCGAAATGACCATCATCAAAATGGCGATGATGTAGCCCACGCCAGGGTTGGTCCCCTGGATGGTGGAGTACATCTCCGTGGTCAGCACGTAGTACCGCACGGGCAGACCCAGGAACTGGGGTACTGCAAAGGAGCTCATACCGCTGGAGAAGACCAAAATAATGGTGCTCATCACCGCCGGCATGACCATGGGGATCGTGATGCGGGTAAACATCCGGGCCTTTGTGGTCTTGAGGATGATGGCCGCTTCCTCCAGGTTGGCGTCCATGTTCCGCAGCACGCCGCCGATCAGTATGTAGGCAAAGGGGGCGTAATGCAGGCCGGTGGTCACAATAATGGGGAAGGGACCATAGGCAAACCAGTTTGGTATCACGATCCCCGTCAAGGCCGTAAAGATACCCGGCGCTCCGCCCACCACTGCATTCTTAAAGAAGTTTCTCCATGCCAGAGCCAGGGTCCAGGAGGGCATGATATAGGGAAAGATAAAGAGCTTTGTCAGCACATTTTTCCACATCATGTCTGTCCGGGTCACCAGCCAGGCAAAGCCGCCGCCGATGAGAATGGCCACCACGCAGGCCAGGACGGAGGTATACAGGCTATGCCACAGGGGCTCCCAGATCAGGATCTTGCTGTAGTTGCTGCGGAAGGCCCGCTCCCAGTGGTAGCTGGTAAAGGACCCCACCGCCTGTCCGATCCGGGATTTCTCCGAGGCATGAACAATAAAGGTATCCTTTACGATGGAGAACAGGGGCAGCACCACCAGATAGGCCAGCGAGATCAGCAAAAGGATCAACAGGATATTGTAGGGCTTACTCAGGAAAGTTTTGACTCTATTGAGTTTTTTGTTCATCTTTCATCCCCCTCTATGCGAAGTGCGGACGGTACGGGGCTTCGGAACCATTCACTTGAAAATGCAGAAAAGGGATGACGAGTGCCATCCCTTTCCCGCCGTTGCATCTACCCTATAAAAGATGCAAATTATTTGATCATCTTAATAAAGTCTTCCACATCAGCCCGGTTGGCAGCGGCAAAGATGGGGTCCTCCTGAATGAGGATCTTCTTCCACTCAACCACAGGCAGATCACCCTCGGCCACAGCCAGGGACTGGTTGCCGGAGTAGTCACCCATACGGCCGGCCATTCCCTTGTATACAGAGCCGTCGCGCTGGGTGGTGACGCCGTCGCCCAGCCAGCCCTCTTCGGTGAACAGCCACACCAGGAAGGCCTTGGCCAGCTCCGGGTTGTCGGCGTTCTCAGTAATGAGGCCGTAGATGGGGTAAATGAAGCCGGCGACGGGGTTCATTTCCTTGGCGTAATCCAGAGTGAACTTGCCGGGATTCTTGGTGGAGTCCTTGCGGTTCTTGATGTACTTGTTCAGCGTGATCAGCGCGGACCACTGGGTGTCGGACTCCTGCTCGGGGTTGCCGATGGCCTTGGCAATGTTACCGTCAGAGTCGCCGGCCACCAGGCCGTTATTGTATATCATCTTGATCCACTGATAGCCGGCGTTGGGGCAGTCGGAATCCAGCTGGATGTCGGAGCCGTAATAATCCTTGTAGGCAGCCTCCAGAGCGGCGGCATTCTCGTCAGAGGTCAGCATGACCAGGAAGTTCATGTTGACGCCTTCCTTCTCAGGATCCTTCATCTGCAGGGTGCCGGCATACTTGGGATCGGTGGCGTACCAAATGTTGTTGATCTCGCCGTCGGCCACATAGTCGGTGTTGTAAATAAATACCTTGTTGCAGTAATCCCAGACCAGCAGAGGCTCGCAGTCATCGCCCACCTTGTCCAGGATCTCCTGGTTATACCAGTTGTAGACATAGCCCTCATCCACCAGTTCAGAGACGGTGCGGGCACCGTCCTGAATGAAGATGATGTCAGCGCCGGAAACGCCGCTGGAGACCTCGGTAGCCACCTGGGTGATCTGGTTGTTGTCACCGATCTGGGTGCCCTCCACCATGTTGATATCAATGCCGAATTTGTTGGCGAAGGCCTCTACGGCGCTGACGGTGACAGAGTGGGTGGAGTAGATGGTCAGCTTGTTGCCGTTGGCCTTGCCGGCCTCCAGCAGCTCCTCAAAGGTAGCCTGGTCCACTGTGGTCTCAGGGGTTTTGCTCTCCTCCACAGGCTGGCTCTCGACCACAGGGTCAGTGCCCTCAGGAACAGGTGTTTCGTTGGTCTTTCCGCCGCCGCAGGCGACGAGGCTCAGCAGCATAGCTGCGCAGCAGAGTCCGGAAACGATTCTCTTCATAACAAGTTCCTCCTCAATACTTTTTCTGCACGCTCTCCCTCCAAAACGAAATATCCCCGGCAGTGATCCGCCGGGGACAAACTCGGTGGAGCGAGAACCTTTTATAAATTTAACCATATTTTACTCTTTTTGGCAAGTATTTTTTTACGAAAATGTCAATAGCACCTCTCTCTTGCCCCTCCCCATTTTTTCTGCTTTTTCAGGCATTTGACAGATCCCTTTGGCTATCTGCACAAATTATTCAGAAGAATTTTGGTGCAATCGTCAACATCCTTTTACAGTAAACTTTGCGGTCCTCCGCATAAATGCAAAGGCTTTTCATCCTCTTCCGGCTCTTTTTATTCTGAGGCAAGCGTGAAAAAGAAGACAATGAAAATTTATGATTTTCACAAAAACCGGATTTACTCTGTTGGATTTTTATGCTATGATTAAGATAATAAAATTTCGGATCCGGTTTCAGGAGGGTTCCCATGGATGTCCGCAGATTGGTATTAAAAGAGACCGCCGCGATGGCGGTGGGGCAAACTCTCTGTGTGGCGGCTATGCTGGGTGTTTTCACTCTTTTGGGTCATTTTGATCCCAGCGTACTTTGGGGCGGCATTCTGGGCGGTCTGTTGGCTGTCCTCAATCACTTTTTTCTGGCTGTAGGGGTGATGATGGCCGCCGATAAGGCCCAGGGCGAAGATGTAAAGGGCGGTAAAAATCTGGTCCAGTTTTCTTTTGCCCTTCGGACTGTGCTTTTGTTTATTATTTTGTTTGCACTTTTGAAAAGTGGGCTTTGCAATATATTTGCCTTGCTCCTGCCCCTGCTGTTTACCAAACCTATCTTGCTTCTGGATCAATTTTTCCGAAAGGATGGTGAAGCCAAACCATGAATCTGAATGTGACGGGACCCTTTATCTATTTTACCATCCCCATCTTTGGCGGGATCCCCATCACCCAGACCACCGTATCCTTCCTGCTTGTGACCATTTTTCTATGTTGCCTGTGCGTAGCGCTGGGGAAAAACCTGAGCACCCGGCCCGGTCCCCGGCAGATCCTGGTGGAAAAAGGGATCACTATGATGCGGGATATGGTGGTAAGCACCATGGGCCCCCACAACGAGCACTGGACCCCCTTCATCATCACCATCTTTCTCTGTTCCGTCTGCGGATCCCTCATCGGTATGACCGGCTTTCTTCGCTCGGCCACGGCCGATCTCAGCTGTACCCTGGTGTGGGCCTTGATGGTCTCGGTCATCATCTGGTATAACAACATCAAAAACAGCGGCCTCCTGGGCTGGATCAAGGGCTTTACCGAACCGGTGGCCGTGATGACCCCCATGAACATCGTCTCAGAGATCGCCCAGCCCATCTCCATGGCCTTCCGTCACTTCGGCAACCTGGCCGGAGGCGGCGTCATCACCAGCGTTCTCTATATGGCCCTCTCCCTGCTGTCCACGGCGGTTTTGAACCTGATCGCCGCCAGCGGCGGGGTCGTCGCTGTCGTCCTTATGGCTGTGGGAGTGGGTCTGCTCCTTCTGCGGCGGAAAAAGAAAAAGCTGAGCCTGCTGATTTTGGGCGGGCTGAGTCTGGCCCTGGGGTTCTTTGGCTTCCTGCAGGCCATGGGCTGGCTGTCCGGAGTACCTGTGCTGGCCTTTGGTATTCCCGCTGTCCTGAGCTGCTACTTTGATATCTTTTCCGGCTGTGTCCAAGCTCTGGTATTCAGTCTGCTGAGTATGGTCTATATCTCAGGCTCCTGTCCCCCTCCCGAGGAGTCCTAACGGGAGCGGAGTAATTTCCTTTGTTTGTTCTTATTTTGAACATATTATAAAATCATTTTATGGAGGTCGTATTTATGGAACACGCGATTTTGAAAGCAGGCTGTGCTATCGGCGCCGGTATTTGTATGGGTATTGGAGCCATCGGCCCCGGCATTGGCGAAGGTATCGCCGTCAGCAAGGCCCTGGAGGGTATGGCCCGTCAGCCCGAGGTCACCGGTACCCTGCGGACCAACATGATCCTGGGCTGCGCCATCGCTGAGACCACCGGTATCTACTCTCTGCTCATCTCTTTCCTGATCCTGTTCGCCGTGAACTGATCCCTCCTTTCCCGGGAAATGAAAGGAGTTGATGGGAATGGGACAATTTGAAGCTCTCGTCGGCGTCAACTTTTGGACGGCGTTTTTCATACTGCTGAACACCCTTGCCATTTACTTTGTCGCCAAAAAGTATTTGACAGACCCCGTGATGAAGATCATCGACAAACGCCAAAAGGAGATCGAGGACACCTACGAGAAAGCGGAACAGGCGGAGGGTGCGGCCCTGGCCATGAAAGAGGACTGCGAAAAGCGTCTCTCCGGCGCCAGGGAGGAGGCGAGCCAGATCGTCAAGACCGCCACCGAACGGGCCACTGCCCGGACCGAGGAGATGATGACCGCCGCCCGGGCCGAGGTGGCCGCCTTGAAGACTAAGGCAGACCAGGAGATCGAAAGCGAGCGGCGTAAGGCCGCAGGCGAGCTGAAAAATGACATTTCCGAGCTGGTCTTGAATATCGCCGGTCTTGTTGTGGAGAAGGAACTCGATCCTGCCGCCCACAAAGGGCTGATCGATGACTTTATCCGCCATGTAGGTGACGAATGATGGCCGCCCTGGAAAAGGAGTATGGCGACGCCCTCTACTCCCTGGCCGCCGAAGAAAACTGCTCTGACCAGGTGCTGGACGGTCTCTCCCTGGCGGTCACCGCCTTTCAGGAGAACCCCGGCTACCTCACTCTGGTCCAGAATCCAGCCCTTCCCAAGGAGGAGCGGCTGGATCTGCTGGATAAAGCCTTTGTGGGCGTCCATCCCTATGTGCTGCATTTCTTAAAGCTGCTGTGCGAGCGCTCTGCTTTGACTTTAACTTTCGGCGCTTTGGAGCAGTTCAAGGCTCTTCTCTATCAGGAACGGGGCATCCTGCCTGTGGAGGTCATCTCCGCCGTTCCCCTCACTGCGGAACAGCAGGAGGCTCTCAAGGACAAGCTGTCTGCCAAAACGGGCAAGACCATTTTGCTGGAAAACAGGCTGGATCCGTCCCTTCTGGGCGGGATCAAGCTGCGCTACGAGGGTAAGGAGCTGGACGGCACTGCCGCCGGTAAGCTCTCAGCCCTCCGCCGGGCATTGACCCAGGCGTGACCGGAACGATTGGAAAGTTGGTGAGACTATGCAGTTAAGACCGGAAGATATCAGCAAGATCATCAAAAGCCAGATCAAGAACTATGAAAATAAGATCGAATCCGCCGAGACCGGGACCGTCATTCTGGTGGGCGACGGGATCGCCCGGGCCTATGGCCTGGAGAAGTGTATGGCCAACGAACTGGTGGAGTTCGCCAATGGCGAGTATGGCATGGCCCTGAACCTGGAGGAGGACAGCGTAGCCATCGTGCTCCTTGGCTCTGACGAGGGCATCAAAGAGGGCGATACCGTCAAGCGCACCGGCAAGGTGGTCTCCGTTCCCGTTGGTGAAGACCTGATCGGCCGGGTGGTCAACCCTCTGGGCCAGCCCATTGACGGCAAGGGACCCATCTCCGCCGTCGAGACCCGCCCCATCGAGCGCAACGCCCCCGGCATCATCCAGCGCAAGAGCGTCTCTGTGCCCCTTCAGACGGGTATCAAGGCCATCGACTCCATGATCCCCATTGGCCGGGGCCAGCGGGAACTCATCATCGGCGACCGGCAGACCGGCAAGACGGTGATCGCCACCGACACCATCATCAACCAGAAGGGCAAGGACGTGATCTGCATCTACGTGGCCATCGGGCAGAAACGCTCCACCGTAGCCCAGCTTGTGGAGACCCTGACTCTGGCCGGGGCCATGGATTACACCATCGTGGTCTCCGCCTCCGCCTCGGAGCTGGCCCCCGTGCAGTACATTGCCCCCTACGCCGGCTGCGCCATGGGCGAATATTTCATGGACCAGGGAAAAGACGTTCTGGTCATCTACGACGACCTGAGTAAGCACGCCGTGGCCTACCGAGCCCTTTCCCTGCTCATTCGCCGTCCCCCCGGACGGGAGGCCTACCCCGGCGACGTATTCTACCTCCACTCCCGGCTTTTGGAGCGGGCCGCCCGGCTGGCTCCGGAATACGGCGGAGGCAGCCTCACTGCCCTGCCTATCATCGAGACCCAGGCTGGCGACGTGTCGGCCTATATCCCCACCAACGTCATCTCCATCACCGACGGCCAGATCTTCCTGGAGACTGAGCTCTTCCACTCCGGCGTCATGCCTGCGGTGAATCCGGGCATCTCGGTGTCCCGGGTGGGCGGCAACGCCCAGATCAAGGCCATGAAGAAGGTGGCGGGCACTTTGAAGCTGGCCTACTCCCAGTACCGGGAGCTCCAGTCCTTCGCCCAGTTTGGCTCCGACCTGGACGCCGACACCAAGCGCCGTCTGGCCCAGGGCGAGCGGATCGTGGAAGTCCTGAAGCAGGACCGGAACGCTCCCGTTCCCGTGGAACTTCAGGTCTGCATCCTCTATGCCGTCACCAACGACTATCTGGTAAATGTCCCCGTGGACCAGATCTCCGCTTATGAGCAGGAGCTTTATGAGGATCTGCGCAACCTTCACGACTCCGACGTTCTCTCCCCCATCCGGGATACGGGCGCCCTGTCTGAGGATACCACCGAAGCGCTGAAGAAGGCCCTCAGCGAATTTACCGACCGTTTTCTCAAATCCCACGCCTAAAAGGAGGTGAGGCCCCATGGCGGCTTCCTCTATGAAAGATATCAAACTGCGGATCAAGAGCGTGGAGAGCACCATGCAGATCACCAAGGCCATGGAACTGGTGGCCTCCTCCAAGCTGAGAAGAGCCAAGGAGCGGGCGGAATCCACCCGGCCTTACTTTACCACCCTGCACCAGACCCTCAGTGATATCGCTTACAGCAACACTGAGTTTGTCTCCCCCTTTGTCCAAAAGCGGGAGATCAAAAAAGTATGCTGTGTGATGATCGCCGGCGACCGGGGGCTGGCCGGAGGCTACAACAGCAACCTTTTCAAGACGGTAGCTGAAACCATGAAAGACCAGTCCCTCTGCGTGCTCCCCATCGGCAAGAAGGCGGTGGAGTACTGCGCCCACCGGGGCATCGAGACGGTCAGCGACCAATATGTTTCGGTGGAAGATCTGAGCCTGCGGGACTGTTTCTCCATCGCCCGTCTTCTCTGCTCTCAGTTCCGGGAGGGAGCCTTTGACGAGCTGTATGTGGGCTACACCAATTTTGTCTCCATGCTCAGCCAGCAGCCCGCTGTTTTAAAGCTGCTGCCTGTCCACTATGAACGGCCCGAGGTCAAAGTCAAAGCCGAGAGCCTTCTGGAATACGAGCCCTCCAGCCAGGAGGTCTATGACACCATTGTTCCCGAGTATGTGGGCGGCCTTCTCTGGGGGGCCGTGGCCGAGAGTCTGGCCAGTGAGCTGGGGGCCCGCCGCACCGCCATGGACGCGGCCAGCAAGAACGCCGGCGAGATGATCGAGGATCTGTCCCTCAAGTACAACCGGGCCCGTCAGGGGGCCATTACCCAGGAGATCACCGAGATCGTGGCGGGCGCGGAAGCGTAACTCTGCGAATCTCTTTTGGAAGGAGACACGCCTATGAACCAGCAGAACATCGGCATCGTGACCCAGATCATCGGGCCCGTGCTGGACATCAAATTTCCCAACGGTCATCTGCCCAACCTTTTAAACGCTATTACGGTGGAAAAGGGCAGCGAATCCATCACTCTGGAAGTTGCCCAGCATATCGGTGACGACGTGGTGCGCTGTATCGCCATGTCCAGCACCGACGGCCTGGTCCGGGGTGCCAAAGCGGTAGACACCGGCTCTCCCATCACTGTACCCGTGGGTGACGGGTGCCTGGGCCGCATTTTTAACCTCCTGGGCCAGCCTATTGACGAAATGCCCGCTCCCGAGACCCAGGAGCGCTGGCCCATCCACCGTCAGCCCCCCGCCTTCGACGAGCAGGAGTCCACCACCGAGATCCTGGAAACGGGCATCAAGGTAGTCGACCTGATCTGCCCCTACGCCAAGGGCGGCAAGATCGGCCTCTTCGGCGGCGCCGGCGTGGGCAAGACAGTGCTCATCATGGAGCTGATCAACAACGTGGCCAAGGAGCACGGCGGCCTGTCGGTCTTTACCGGCGTGGGGGAGCGTACCCGGGAGGGTAACGACCTCTATAACGAGATGAAGGAGTCTGGCGTTCTGTCCAAGACCGCCCTGGTCTACGGCCAGATGAACGAGCCCCCCGGAGCCCGTATGCGGGTGGGCCTTTCCGGCCTCACCATGGCGGAGTACTTCCGGGACAAGGAAAACCAGGACGTACTCCTCTTCATCGACAACATCTTCCGCTTCACCCAGGCCGGCTCCGAGGTTTCCGCTCTCTTGGGCCGAATGCCCTCCGCCGTGGGCTACCAGCCCACCCTGGCCACCGAGATGGGCGCTCTGCAGGAGCGGATCACCTCCACCAAGAAGGGGTCCATCACCTCTGTCCAGGCGGTCTATGTGCCCGCCGACGACCTTACCGACCCTGCCCCCGCCACCACCTTTGCCCACCTGGACGCCACCACGGTCCTGAGCCGTGCCATTGCCAGTCAGGGCATCTATCCCGCTGTGGATCCCCTGGACTCCACCTCCCGGATCCTGACTCCCGATGTGGTGGGTCAGGAACACTACGAGGTAGCCCGGGCCGTCCAGCAGGTCCTCCAGCGCTATAAGGAGCTTCAGGACATCATCGCCATCATGGGTATGGACGAGCTTTCAGAGGATGACAAGCTCACCGTCTCCCGGGCCCGGAAGATCCAGCGCTTTCTGTCCCAGCCCTTCAGTGTGGCTGAGCAGTTTACGGGTATGCAGGGCAAATACGTACCTCTGAAAGAGACCATCCGTGGCTTCAAGGAGATCATCGAGGGCAAGCATGACGCTCTGCCCGAATCCGCCTTCCTCTTTGCCGGCACCATCGACGAGGTGGTGGAAAAGGCCAAGAGCCTATAAGGCCAACGGAAAGGAAGTTTCCTATGCCGACCTTTCATCTACAGATCGTAACTCCCGACGGCGGCTTTTATGACGGCAGCGCGGAAAAGCTGATCGTCCGAGCCTTGGGGGGCGACGTGTGTGTCCTGCCCCATCATGTCCCCTTTGTGACCGCCCTTGGCGTTGGCGAGGCCACCGTAGTCATCGGCGGTCAACAGCGGGTGGCCGCCTGTGCAGGCGGGATGCTGGCGGTCACGCAGGACGATGTGCGCTTGGTGGCAACCACCTTTGAATGGGCTGAGGATATCGACAAAAGCCGTGCCCAGCGGGCCAAGGAGGAGGCTGAGCGCCGTATCCAAAACGCCAAGGACGCCCACGAGCTTGAACTGGCAAAGGCTAAGCTTTCCCGCGCCCTGGTCCGTATCAGGGCCGCTCAGTGATCCAGTGCTGATCATCAATAAGCAAATTTTCCACCAAAAAGGAGAAACGCAAATGCGTTTCTCCTTTTCTCTATCTTAGATGTTCGGTCAAGCCCCTGCCTGTATTTTCTTTCAAACCGATAGACCTCCCTCACATCTCCTCCGGATACTCCGGCCGATCCTGGTGACGCAGGCATAGATTGCCTTGGGCTCTTCCGCCGTCACGCGCCAAAAGGGAAACTTGATGATCCCGGGGTATGATATCCTGCCCCCAACTCCCAAACAGGGGCTTTCCCTTTTTTCCTTCCAAAAAGAGTGTCTTGGGAAGGACGATCCTGTGTATTGTGGTCCTTGTTCTCCTCCCGCTCTCCCTGTCTCACACCTCTCCTTCCCCCCAGAATTTGACCTTGCGTCAGACTATTTTATAAAGGGATCTCAAAAAGGAAGAGACCGGAACTGCACTGCAGCTCCGGTCTCTCTATCTTTATCCTTCAAATCCGTGGGGATGGGCCCTGTGCCAGTTCCAGGCGGTAGCGATAATGGTCTCCAGATCATTAAACTGCGGCTTCCAGCCCAAGACCCTCTTGATCTTCTCTGAGGAGGCCACCAGTTGGGCCGGGTCCCCCGCCCTGCGGGGCGACATCTCCGCCGGGATGGGATGTCCGGTGACAGTCCTGGTCACATCGATGACCTCCTTCACGGTAAAGCCCACGCCGTTGCCCAAATTGAAGACGTCATTCTTTCCCCCGGCCATCAGGTAGTCCAGAGCCAGAATGTGGGCCTGAGCCAGGTCGCAGACGTGGATATAGTCCCGAACGCAGGTGCCGTCCTTGGTGGGGTAGTCCTCCCCAAAGATGGATATCTTCTCCCGCTGACCGTTAGGAACCTGGAGGATCAGGGGGATCAGGTGGGTCTCCGGGTCATGGGCCTCCCCGATGGCCCCGGAGGGGTGGGCGCCGCAGGCGTTGAAATATCTCAGCGCCACATACCGAAGGCCCTGGGCCTGGCTGACCCAACCCATCAGCTTCTCCATAGCCAGCTTGGTTTCGCCGTAACAGTTAGTGGGTTCCGTCCGGTCTTCTTCCAGAATGGGCATCCGCTCCGGCTCCCCATAGGTGGCGGCGGTGGAGGAAAAGACGATCTTATCCACCCCGTGCTCCGTCATGGATTCCAGCAGGGAGATAGTACCCCAGAGGTTATTGTCATAGTACATGAGGGGCTTCTTCATGGATTCCCCCACCTGAGAGGAGGCGGCAAAGTGGATGACCCCCTCGATCTTCTCTTTCTCAAAAAGGGCGTCCATGGCCCCTTTATCCCGGATATCCACCTCATAAAAGCGGGCCTTCGGGTGGACAGCAGCCCGGAACCCTGTCACCAGATTGTCCGCCACCACCACGTCCCGGCCTGCGTCGATGAGCTCGTATACCGTATGAGAGCCAATATACCCCGCTCCGCCTAATACCAAAATTGCCATCCTTATTTCCTCCTGTAAATGGAATTTTCTCCTTTCACGGTATCACGGAC